>JAQCND010000324.1 GCA_028274765.1 Bradymonadaceae bacterium | reverse complement strand
CGTATCCGTCTTGTCTGTCGTATCCAATCAACTGAGATTTCGATTCGAGAGGGGACGTTAACATTGGATTCGATCAACTTGCAATTCGAGATGGGGGCGTGTGGATCGTGTTCGAACACCGACTGCGCTGGGCTTCGGACGGCCGAGACGTCGTCGACGTCGACATGACATGACAATGGACCGAAACCGCCCCTCGACGTCGTGGGGGGAGCTCTTCTTTATCTGCGACTCATCGTCGCCTCTCTCGATGCCAAGTATCGCGTCGAGTCGAGGGGAACCATCGTCTCGGAGACAATCACGACGCGACGACGATCTCGGGTTCGTCCTCGTCGGAGAGCTGTACGCGGAGGGTGGTGTCCGTGCGGTTGGGATGGCTCGAGAGCCAGGCGCCGAGAGGGGCCACGACATGCTCCTCGACGGCTCGGCGCAGCGGACGGGCGCCATAGCGAGCATCGACTCCGACCTGGACGAGATAGTCGAACATGGCTTCGTCTACGTCGACGTCGAGTCGTCGCCTCGTGATGCCCTCGCGGGCGAGTGCCTCGTCGAGGGCCTGCTCGACGATCGACCGGGCGACGGAGGCGTCGAGCGGCCGAAACGGAACGATGTCGTCGAGTCGTCCGATGAACTCCGGGCGAAAAAACGATTCGACCTCGTCGAGATAGTGCTGTCGATGCGCCTCCGGGTTGCCCTGGAACTCGAGGCTCGAGACCTCGTCGGTGCCGACATTCGACGTCATGATGACGATACAGTGACGAGTCGAGACCGTACGCCCCACCCCATCGGTCAGTCGCCCTTCGCCGAGCACCTGGAGCAGGAGGTCGAAGATACTCGGATGCGCCTTCTCGATCTCGTCGAGCAGGAGAACCTGAAAGGGCTGATCTCTCAGATGTCGTGCCAGCTCCCCGCGCTCCCCCTGCCGCCGCCCCACCAGACGTCCCGCCGAGCGAGCATGCTGGTATTCGGTCATGTCGAAACGCAGCAGTCGCTCTTCCGAGCCGAATAGATAATCCGCGAGCGCAAGGGCCGTCTGGGTTTTGCCGACTCCGGTGGGCCCCACGAAGAGATAGCTCCCGATGGGCCGGCCCGGTGGATTGAGACCAGCGCGCACGACGTTGACGACATCGACGATGGCCTCGATCCCCTCCGGTTGTCCGACGATCTCACGCTCGACATGGGCCCGGACGTCATCGGGGGAAAAAGACATCTCCAGGTCCAGCACCGAGACGGGGAGCCCCGTCTGCGACGAGAAGGCCTCGAAGACGTGGCGCGGCCGAAGCACGGGCCGGTCGTCTCCGACATCGATGGCGTCGTCTCGATACGTGCGAGCCGTGCGCTCGGCCAGGTCGACGGCCGGACCGGGCAGCTCGGCGTGAGCCTGGAAGCGCTCGGTCACTTCGATCACGGCGCGGCGAGCCTCGGTATCGAGCCGCGCTCCCTGCTGACGACCGAGCCGAAAACTGACCCGCTCGAGGACGGTTTCGGTACGAGACGGGGAGATCGCATCCACCGAGAGACGACGCAACTCTCCGAAAAGCGTCGGAACGTATCGCTCGAGATACCCGAGTTCCCCGGGGCGAGCCTCCGTGACGCACTCGAGATCACCGGTGCGAAGATGCGGAATCAGCACGTGTTCGAGGTGACTCGCCTCCCCGAACTGACGCGCTTCGTCGACCCACTCGACGAGATGGTCGACAACGAGCATGCCGCCCCTCGACCCGATCGCTTCGAGCAGGTGTTCGGTGCGTTCGCGCCACGTCCCGTCATCAAAGGCGGACGGCATCTCGTCGAGCCGCCAGACGGGCGTGTCGTGCAACTCCGCAGGCACCTCCTCTCGAAGGATGCGATGGACTACCTCGGCGACGAGGCTCGTCTTGCCGACCCCCATGGCTCCAACCAACAGGAGCCCCTCGCGCCGAGAAGCCGAGAGATGGTGGATGATCGTCTCGACCTCTCGATCGCGTTCGAAGGCCCGAGGGCTGTCCTTGCGATCCCAGCGCTGGTGCAGAGGCACAACTCGCGAGGCCACACCGCTGGGCAGATGCTCCTCTCGAACGTTCGGCTCCCGGGCTGCCTCGCGTTCGACGGTCAACGCCCGAAGTTCGACGTCACGGCTCGCCTCCTCCCGACACGCCTCCCGATGGGGGGACAACGCCTCGAGGCGCTCGCGCGGATTCAATGCTCGAGTGATCTGTTCCAGACAGGCCTCTTCGAGGTCCACGTTCGGACTGATCTCGACATCGAGATCGAGTCGAGGGAGCGCCATTCGGGTCCCCCTCGAGTTCGACCGCACGTATACGGCGATGGAATCGAGCTCGATGTCGTGTCGTGTCACCCCATCCGAGACGGGGAGAGTCAAAGAGAGATGATACAACTCTCCCGAGGCATCCGCCTCCGCCGACAGGAGGGTCGTCCCCCCATTGTGATGCGACAGTATCTCCAGCAGCTCCTCGAGTCTGGCTAACGCTGCCCCCCCCTCACTCCCCGTGGCCGCGATTCGGGGCCGGGTGGGCAGAAGAGCGGTCGCGCCGTGGGCATGTCGATCGAGCCAGACGTCGAATGTGAGCGTACGAGTAATCATGACCGTGTGGAGAAAGCAGAGGAGACGCCAACGAACATGATGCTCCACCAATTTCGATTCGACAAGGATCGTCTCGTGCGCGTCATGTCCGTTCCTGTCTCGGATCCGTGATGAGCCTGCGGTCTGAAATCGCATCCCCTTACTTCGAGACACACCTCTCCACATGTCGTCCCTCCGGCGCACCCGCGTGCGCCGCCCGCCGCAGACCGGCCAGTCGTTCGAGGGGAGAGCTGGGCGCCGATAGGGCGCTCCAGTTCGCGACTCGCTCCTTCCCTGCCCCTAACTGCTCGTCGCTCCCCCCCTCAATCATGATCGTCGGCGCGTGAACCGAATATGTTTCGTGTTGTCGCTCTCGTCCCCACCTCGAGGAGGACGATTCGCCGTCACGAGTGTTCGTCCGTGATGCCAGTTTGACACCAGACGAGGAAAATTCGTACTCATGAGGCAGTATTCGACGCATTGTTTGATCGCCCGATCGTCTCGGATGCATCATGTCGACATACGCGACCTCTCCCCCCGTTGATATTCGCGATCTCCTCGTCTGGGGAGGTCTCCTACTCGCCATGCTCGCCTCGGGGGGATGTCTCACCGCTGAAGGTCCCATTGCCAGCGACACGGGTTCAACCGACAGCCGCGACACCCTCGAAGAACCTCGGGATACCAGCGATTCGCCGTCGAATACGGCCGGAGACTCGATCTCTGCATCGAGCGACGGGCAGAGCTCCGGCTGTACCGATGGCGAGGAGCGAAGCTGTGGAGCGTCGACGGGGACGTGCCGAGGGGGGACGCAGACGTGTCAGAATGGAGCTTGGGGCCCGTGCGAGGGGGCCGTCGAGCCGGCCGACGAGCTTTGCAACGGCGAGGACGACGACTGCGACGGATCGATCGACGAGGAGCTAGAGCGAAGCTGCGGGCAAAGCGAAGGTCAGTGCGAGACGGGGACGGAGACGTGTCGGGACGGAGAATGGCGCGCCTGTTCCGGCGTGACACCCGGCACGGAAGCCTGCAATGGCGAGGACGACGACTGCGACGGTACTGTCGACGAGGGCAACGTCTGTGGGCCGTGCGAAAATGGAGAGACGCGCGAGTGCGGCTCCAGCACCGGCGCCTGCAAGACGGGCACCCAGACCTGTGAGAACAACGAATGGGGCGACTGCGAGGGGCGAGTGAAGTCAGTCCAAGAGATCTGCGACGGTGTCGACAACGACTGTAACGGGGAGGTCGACGACTTGACCCGACCGTGTGGCCAAACGAAAGGGATCTGCACCAAGGGGCGCGAGCGATGCTCGGGGGGGGAATGGGGCTCGTGCAACGGAGGCGTTCGTCCCAAACCCGAAGAGTGCAACAGACGGGACGACGACTGCGACGGCCAGATCGACGAGCAAGACGATATCATCAAGATTGGGGATCCGTGTAGCACGCAGGGAGAGGGAGTATGCTCCGAGGGCGAGAAAGTCTGCAACAACGGCACGCTCGAGTGCCAGCAGGCGCAGTCGAGTTCGAGTGAGACCTGCGACGGTCGAGACAACGACTGCGACGGCTCGATCGACGAGGACCTGACGCGTCCCTGTCAAAACACCCAGGGGATCTGTCAGGGGAGCGTGGAGACGTGCACGGCGGGTCAGTGGGAGTGCATGGCCGAATCCAGCGAGACCTGCGACGGGGAGGACAACGACTGTGACGGCAAAGTTGACGAGAACATCACCGAGGTGTGCAACGACCAGGAAGGAGTCTGTCAGGGAGCGACCCAGTCGTGTGCGGACGGGGACTTTGATGTTTCGTGCCCCGATCGGGCATACGGGCCGAACTACGAGGATTACGAATCGTCCTGCGGCGACGGGCTCGACAACGACTGCGACGGGGAGATGGATTGTGCAGATGCTTCGTGTTCCGGGGATCCGTGCAATGGGCCGGGCACCGAATGTGAGTACGACTCCGATCCCCAAGACGCCACCTGCGAAGAGACGGCCTGCGAGGATGGCAAGGACAACGATGGGGACGGCGATATCGATTGCCAGGACTCGAATTGTGACTGTTACTTCAGCGAAACGTGCATGTCCAACGGCGAGTGTGTCGAGCAATGACGATGATGTAACGTATATACCGAATAAGTGCGACATGCCCCATCATCGTACAACGGAGTCTCCTCAATGGGTTTTGCAACCAGCTCCAAGTGAACTCGTGGACTCGGCGGGTTCGACCAGAAACTCGTCCGTCGATGTACTAACCTCCAAGAGAGCCTCGAACACTAGAGTTCATGTGCTCGGATGAAGACCTCATGGTGGCTTATGTCGACGGGGACGAGTCGGCGTTTCGCGAGCTCTTCGATCGATACGCCGATCGTCTCCGCCGGATGATGGTGCGGGGCGGGGTCCCCGACGATCGAGCGCCGGATCTCGTCCAGCGCGCCTTTCTCAACCTCCATCGCGCCCGTCACGATTTCGATCCCGAGAAATCTCTTCGTTCCTGGCTGTATACGATCGCGCTCAACATTCGACGCGAATACTTCCGGCGCATGGGGCGGCGCCGTGACCCCCCCATGGAGGGTCATCCATCTCATGCGACAGAACCCGAACGCATCGAGCGTCTCGAGGACGCCGAGCTGGTCGAATACGCGATGACTTCGTTGACCGACACTCTCCGAACCGTCATCGAACTGCACTGGTTCGAGGAATTGACGTTTCGCGAGATCGCCAACACGCTCGACATCAGTCGAAGTGCTGCCAAGGTGAGGGCTCACCGAGCCTACGAGAAGATGCGGACGAGGCTCGAGTCGCAGGGAGGGGCTGAATGACCTCGCACGCGCCGCGCCGCACTATATAATGATATTAAAATTACAAAAACTCTGATGATGATCGGTTCGGTTCAAGTCCATGCCTTTGTCGGACGTGGTGACTCGATCCGAGCAGCGGCTTCTGAAGCCCAAGGCACCTCGCCGGCCTCTCATCGTCGTGTAACCATTGGTCGTCTCGAACCGTACAACACGTCGAGAGACGAACTCGGCTGCCTTCTCCTCCTTGACCTCTGGAGCGAGCACACCGCGCATCCATGAACTGTCGAGAGTTCAAACAATATCTACAGCCCAAAGAGGGGGACCTTCCTCCCGAAGCGGAGGATCATCTCGATACCTGCGATGTATGCCGAACGCTGTTCGAGGGAGAGGCCGACCTGGCATCGGGCCTCGATCAGCTGGAGACATCCTCGTCCTCCGACAGCTCCGAACTCGACTTCGGTGACCTGCAGGACGAGATCGAACGCGATCGGGGAGGGCTCGCTACTCTGCGAGAGGCCCCGCTGGGCCTCCGGGCGATGGGGCTCGCGCTCACAGCATTGATCGTTGCGGTCGTGCTCGGCACGTGGTTTCTCCGCCCCGATTTTTCCCATTACCCGGCGGCCCGATTCTGGGGAACACTCGCGGGATTCGTCGGCGTCGGGATTCTCACATCGTATGTCGGTCTCCAACCCGTCTACCGCTCCGGTCCCTCGCGCCGAACCACCGTCGCGCTCCTGCTCCTCGTCCTCGGATACCATCTCGCGGTCGGGCTCTTGCCAGCCGCGCATACCGCCGATCCCTTCTATCACATGGGGATCGGAGCCGATCTCCTTCCCGTCGCAGCGATGTGTTTGACCTATGGGATCGTATACGCGCTTCCGGCGTGCGTCGTCGGCTGGTGTATCCAGCAGTCCGATCGTCCCCTCCTTCGCCGTTCGGTGCTCCTGGCCGCCGGACTCGGCACAGTGGGGCATCTCGGATTGCACCTGAACTGTCCGATCGTCCGGCCCGCTCACCGACTCATCGGACACGTTCTCGTTCCATTCGCCTACACGGGATTGTACGCCGTCTCGATTTACGCATTCGATCGCCGTGACGGCTCGTCTCGAACACCTCCCGAATGACGCAACATGTCCCTCGAGTGCATCGCCTCGAGCCGTCCGTCTCCCATCCTTGAGCGTTCCATGCTCAAATCATCATGTAACCGGTTCGGGGAGTTTCGCATATGCACAAACGGGCAGGCGTCTTCAATAAGGAGACGGCCCCACTCGCGAGCCACTGAACGATGCTTAATAACTCAAAACTCACAAAATATTTATGAAGACACATCTATCTCGATCCGCGGTACCGCTTTTGGCCAGCCTCTTTCTCGTCGTCGGATGTGGTGACGACGGCAACGGAGGCGGGAACGGAGGTGGCGATGGCATGCCAGATACCGGCATGACCGACACCGACGACATGACGGGCGAGGATACCTCGTCGCCCGATACCATGCCGACCGAACCGGACGGCAGTGGCGGTGGAGGCGATACCACCGAGTTTCAGGTCCGCATCGAAAACACGTCAGCGTCGGATGTCTACGACGACTCCCCCGCGGCCGGCGGCGCCATCTGGATCACGCCGGGGGCGTACGCGGTCCACACGGGCGACAATCCGATCTTTGCTTCGGGCGAAGAGACCAGCTCGGGGCTCGAGGCCGTCGCCGAAGCCGGGCGTCCGGGTGGCACCTCTGAAAACGACTCGCTCGTCGAGACACTCGACGGCATGGACAAAGTCAGCAACGCCGGCGCCTGGGGACCGGACAACACGACCGATGATCCCAACGACCCCATGGGCAGCGTCCCCGGCGCCCCGCCCATCGCCCCGGGAGGCGCCTTCGAATTCGAGATCGAAGCCTCGCCGGGTGAGAAACTGTCGTTTGCCACGATGTACGTCCCCTCCAACGACATCTTTCTCGCCCCGGGGGGCGACGGGATCGCGCTGTTCAGCGGTGGAACGGCCGTGGACGGCGACGTCACCGACCAGGTTCAGGTCTGGGACGCCGGGACCGAACCCAACCAGCAGCCCGGCTTCGGCTCGAACAGCGCTCCCCTCCAGGACAACCCCGATCAGGGAGACGACGAGGGCGCCAGTGTTCGGACCCTCGGCGACGTTGAGGATGGCTACAACTACGC
>JAQCND010000314.1 GCA_028274765.1 Bradymonadaceae bacterium | reverse complement strand
GCCGTCGTCGACACGCCCGTTGGCGTTGGCGTCCTCCTCGCCATCCGGGAGTTGATCGCCATCCGTATCGCGCAGCAGCGGATCGGTCTCACCGTCGTCGACGCGTCCGTTGTGATTGGCATCCTCGAGCCCGTCCTCGAGTCCGTCCTTGTCGGTGTCGGCGCGCGTCGGATCGGTGTGGGTGGAGGGATCCTTGTCGCCCGCCTTGCCGACCTCCAGTCCATCCCCGAGTCCGTCGCCATCCGTGTCGACATCCAGGGGATCGGTGGTGAGTTCGTGAACTTCGGTGCCATCCCCGAGCCCATCGCCGTCGGTATCGCGCTCGAGAGGATCGGTTTCGTCCTCGTCGCGTTCGCCGTCGCCGTCGGTATCCTCGTCGCCATCCTCGAGCCCGTCGCCATCCGTGTCGGGATTCAGGGGATTGGTCTCGGTATCGAACTGCCATCGTCCATCGCCGTTGCGATCCTCGACCCCGTCGTCGAGCCCGTCGTCGTCGGTATCGGGATTGTTGGGATCGGTGGGGCCAAGTGATCCGTACCGGGCCCGGACCTCCGTGCCGTCGTCGAGCCCGTCGTCGTCCGAATCTGGATCGCAGGGCACGGTGCGATTGACGACCTCTTCGCCCGACGCATCCTCCCGGGTGACGCGATACTCCTCGAGACTCGTCAGCCCGTCTCCGTCCGGATCGAGATCGGCGTCGCCGGGATCCAGAGGATCGAGCCGGCCGGAGACACCGGACTCACAGTGGTCGTCCTTCGCATACCGGGTCTCCCACCCGTCGTCCATGCCGTCGCCGTCGGTATCGAAGAGGGTCGGATCGGTTTCGTCGGCCTCCTTGCGACCGTTGCGATTGCGATCCTCGACCCCGTCCTCGAGTCCATCGTCGTCGGTATCGGGGTCGAGCGGATCGGTCTCGGAGCTGGGGTCGGCATCGGCCACGAAATTGCGCTGAGAGGTGTCGGGGGCGCGCGAACTGGTCTGGGGTTTCGTCATCCCTCGCTCGAGTGAATCGGGGAGCCCGTCGTCGTCGGTGTCGGCTCGCCTCGGGTCCGTCCCCTGCACGATGCCGTCCCGCTCGAGGATGCCTCCCTCGTTGCCGTCGAGAATGCCGTCGCCGTCGGTATCGGCCGTCGTCGGATCGGTCTCGAGATGATCTTCGAGTGGCAAAACCTCTTCGGCATCACTCAACCCGTCGCCGTCGGTATCCGCTACGTTCGGGTCGGTCTGACTCACCCGACGTTCGTACGGATCCGAGAGCCCGTCGCCGTCACTGTCGCTGTTTTGGGAGCTGGAATCCATGGGGTTGGTGCCGTCCTCGATCTCGACGGCGTCGTAGATGCCATCGTCGTCCGTGTCCGGGTCGCACGGATCGAGCATCCCCGACTCGACCTCGCGACGATCGGAGAGTCCGTCATGGTCGGAATCCGCCAAACCGGGATCGAGGCAGGGATGCGTCGAGCGACGGAGCTCGTGCTCGCGGCCGTCCTCGAGCCCGTCGCCGTCGGTGTCGCTGTCGTAGGGATCGGTCTCGTAGGCATTGACTTCCAGTCCGTCCTCGAGCCCATCGTCGTCGGTATCGGGATCGGCCGGATCGGTCTCTTCGCCCTCTTCGGGCTCCCAGGTCCCGTCGCCGTCGGGGTCGATCTCCGCCTCGCCGTTGCCGTTGGCGTCTTCGGTGCGGTCGGGAAGCCCGTCGTCGTCGGAATCGGTGCGCGCATCGGAGGTCCCGAGCTGGCGCTCCTGGTACTGGGTCAGCCCGTCGCCATCCTCGTCGAGTTGGTCGTCGGACGGGTCCGTGGGATCGGTATCATACAGATTGACTTCGGCGCCATCCGACGAGCCGCCTCCGTCAGTGTCGGGATCGAGCGGATCGGTGTTCGTGACCTTGACTTCCGTCGAATCCGACAGGCCGTCGTCGTCGGTGTCGGGATCGAGCGGATCGGTTCCGAGCTCCTGTTCGCGCCCGTCCTGCAGAAAGTCGTCGTCCGTGTCGATTTTGGTCGGATTCGTGCCGATCTCCTCCTCGCGCTCGTTCGAGAGTCCGTCGCGATCGGGATCGGCATCGCCCGAGACGTCGGTATCCCCGAAGTACTTGCGCTCCCAGGCGTCGTCGAGGCCATCGTTGTCGTCGTCGGCCGCCCGTGCCGGAAGAGTGGCGAGGACGATCGCCAGTCCCACGAGCGCGGGGCTCCAGCATCGAGCGAAACGAAAGGGATACCACATCGGAAGGGGGGACATATGTCGGTCGAACCAACACAAACCCGCTCGGACCGGATACGAGACGGTCGAGGTTTGTCAGCGAATCCTTATCGTAATATTCAGAATAGCACTACCCCGAGAGATGTCCAGTTTAGATGTCCCTCCGTTTGTCGTCCGACGGCTTCGCCCCTCGAGCTGCCGAAGTGCCTCCCTTCTGAAGGATGGGTGTGACTCAGGTCCGTGGGCTCCCGGCGACGCGTGGTTGGGAGCGCCGGCGGCCCCGGCGGCCGCTTATCGAGTCGGTCGACCGCAAGCGTCGTGCCGTGGCGTATCCCACGGTATCCGATCGGACTCCTGAAGGATCTGTCTGCCCCCGACCATCGCGTGATTTGTGATATGTGGCGAAATATGATTAGATGAAAAGCAGAAACCTACACAATCTCGCGGACGATTCCTCGTTCCGACAGAGTAGATGGATGTAAACGATCTCGTGGTCGAGATTCAGCTACGTCCGAGTTGCGCGTTCGCTCGAGACCGGCTGACTTCTGCTCACGTCTTCACACACTGAATGTTCCATGTTGACGACCGCTCTTCCTTCGAGTTCCATGCGTCGAGGGGCCGCGATTACGGTCCCTTTGTTAGTCTTGAGCCTACTCTCTGCCTGCATCCCCCGTAGTACGAGTGACGAAGAGGACGAGATCGCCGCCGATGCGGGGGAACAGGACATCGGTCCGCCTCGAGATACGAGAGATGTCGGGCCCGATACGACCGATGTTGCGGATACCATGGATACCTCGGAGGAGCAGCTCGGTCTGTACGAAGCAGTCGATGAGATGCAAGCCAGCATCGAGGCCAGCCCCGACCACCTTCCGAATCGAGCCGAGGATCTCGTCGAGGAGGGGAGCCCCCAGGAGATCTTCCAGTTCGTGCGCGACAACATCGCGCTTTTGCCGAACGACGGTCACGCGATGACAGATTTGACCACCCACGTCCGGTGGGGCAAGCGAGCGGCGCTTCGAGCGGGGCGCGCGACGGCTCGCGAAAAGGCCGAGATCCTCGCCGACCTTCTCGACCGAAAGGGGATCGAGACCGAGATCGTCGGTCCCTGGAGGGGAGAGAGTCTCGATCGCCGGAAGCTCGAGGCGATGCTCTGGCACGACGTCGACTACACGTTCCAGCCCGACACCGACCGAGCCTCCGTCGAACAATGGAACGAGGTCTTTTCGCCCTCTCAGGACCAAACCGGCAACGTACCACTGAGTAACCGAGAGAACTCGTCCGATACTCCGCTCGGCCCCTCCCGCAAGGACGAGGTCCAGACCCTCGTCGATCGCGTGACCGAAGTCCTCCCCGAGGATTGGGCCGACATCGAGTACACGTTTGCCGACAATCCGGGCCTTCCACTCGTGCGAGCTCAACTTCCGGGAGGCACCCGTGTGCTCAACCCCCTCTATCCCGATGCCTCGTTCGAGGACGACTACACGACCGAGAATCTCGATGCGGCCCCCGAGGCTTCGGAGCCGATCGAGGTCGACGTCTCGGTCTCGTACGCCACGGCGCGAGCCCCCAACGCCTGGCAGACCGCCGTCGAGGGGAGCTGGACGGCCCGAGAGATCGCCGGGCGGCAGTTGCGTCTCGATTTTCTCGCTCAAGCGCAGCCCAAGAATATTGCCGTCCAGAAAATGGGCGATATCCGCGTCTTTACGCCCGCTCTGTTGGCCGACGGGCCCGAGCTCTCCGACGACGAAGCCGCGAACCTTTCTGAGGTGGGTACTCCGTTCCGACGCGATGGCACCTCACTCGAGTACGATAACGAATCGGGCGAGGTCGAGACCGGGGACGGCACGGTACGAGTCTCCTCCAATCCGGACGAGCGTATCTCGAAGGTCGAATCGATCGAGGTGGAGGCCAACCCCAGGCGCTTCCCCTGTGTGGATCTCACCGTCAACGCACTGGACGAAAACGGGAAACGCATCAACGGCCTCCCGTCTGAAGCCTTCGAGATCGAGGAGAGCGACAAGACAGCCACACCCACCATGTTGAGCAACGTCTCCTCCCCTCCGAGGTTGCTCGTGATTGTCGACACCTCCAGCAGTGTACCGGGTAAATTCAGGAATGAGACGACCACTAATTTTCTCGAGAATCTGGCCACCAGTATTTCAGGGACGTCCGAGCGCGCCGAGTATGCGGTGCTCAACATCAATCAGGCAAAGGGGAGTTCCCCCAAATCTCCCTGGAAATCGACCCCCTCGGAGCTCCGGACACAGGCCCAAAATGCCGTCAACTCCGGAGGCTCCTCGGAGATGTGGAAGGCCCTCGCCAGCTCCAGAAAGCTCGACCCCACGGCGGTCGTCTTCGTCACCGATGGCGAAGCGACCGACAATCTGACGAAACAACGAAAGCAACACATCCGCGAGACGGCTCCGACCCTGGCGATCGGGGTCGGCGCAGCCAACATGACGACCATTCGAAAGATGGCCAATCTGACGGGCGGACGATCCTTCTCGGCCCGGGACCCCGAAGCGATCGAAAGTCCGCTGCTGGATCTGCTCGACAGGACGAGTCGATTCGACCACGTGATGCGCTACGAGGCCCCTACCTCCGGTTCCGTCGAACGGGAGGTCACCGTCTCCGTCGAGGACGACGTCCAGGGGGAGACGACCTACAGAGTGCCCCGCCGGGACGAGCGTGATGCCTGCCCGACCACGCTGGCTCGCATCCGGACTCAAATCGAGGTTGGAGACACGGAGGTGACTCGCATGCTCGCCGGGCCCGAGACGGTCGACGAGGACACCGAGCGCATCCAGGTCGACGAGGCCGGGGTGTTGCTCGAGATGATGGGGCGCACGATCTACACCTTCGAGGGCTCCATGCCCCCGACGGGCGTCTGGATCGAGGAAATGCTCGACGACTATCTCGCCAACGAAAAACAGGTTCGCGCCATCCAAGAGGGAGATACGCCCAAGGACTGGCTCCAGACACTCGGTGGCGGGGAACCCCAGACGCCTCTCGTGCAATACGGAGCCAATCCCCCCCTTCAGATGAAACCGACCGCCGGAGACCGAACCTACCCAACCGGGTTGCGGACCACGATCTTCCGTGAGCATCTCGATCTCGAAGCCCGCCAGTGGGTGCGCACACTCGACATCCTCCCGACCGCCGACATCGAGACCATGGTATCCGATCCGGCCGTCGACCCGATCGAGCCGATGGCTCGATGGCGATTCGACGGCAACCTCGAGGGCGAGATGTCGAGCGACCACGACCTCTCGACGGCTACGAATACCCCGCCTCAGTACACAGCGAGCGACATCGGAGGCGAGGCGATCGATATCGGGACCCAACAGTACTTTACGGCTGACGATTTTGCTCTCGAGACCAAGGGGAGATTCGACGACGTATCGGTATGTACCTGGCTGCACACGACCCGTGAGGAGCACGGTGGCTACGACACGATCCTGACGTTCGGAGCCGATCAGTACTTCTGGTTCGGGCTCGAATCCAGAGAGGTACGCATGGAGATCGCGTTCGCCGACGGGGAGACGAGTTATCTGACCAGCTCGAATATAGTCGACGGCGAATGGCACCACGTCTGTGGCGTCTACGATGGCTCCGAAGCCACCGTGGAACTCTGGGTGGATGGCCAACTCGACAGA
>JAQCND010000313.1 GCA_028274765.1 Bradymonadaceae bacterium | reverse complement strand
GACGAGCTGCTGTGAGATCGTCGATGGACAAGGAGAGTGTCGCGAGTTGACGCCGTTTGAATAAACGATTGCGCGCGCCCTGTTGTGTCGGACTGGAGCGGTCGATCCTGCGATGGTATGGGGGAACGCACTCTGGTCTGCCCCACTCTACCCGCTCCCTCCAATGAACGAACCGACCGACCGGAGACATGCGTCGTCCCGACGATTGAATCTCTCTCGAGGATAGGTCCATGAACATGTCACGCATTGACTCGGCTCCGTGGTGTCGACTCGCCGCCGCGCTCGTCGTGGTGGGGACGCTGGGCCTGCTGCCTCAAAGCGCCCCGGCCTCTCCAGACCTCGATGTCCCCGAATCGGCTCGGGGCCAGGGGGCCGTTGACGGCGACAATCCACGAGTCGAATCCCGCTTCGTCGTCGACGCCGAGACGGTCGAGCCCGGCGAAACGGTTCGCGTCGGCGTCCTCTTTTCGATGGATCCGAAGTGGCACATCTACTGGCGAAACTCCGGCGATTCCGGGATGTCGACGGCCGTCGACTGGTCGTCGGAGTCGGCTGAGGTTAGCGAGCTCCAGTGGCCAGCCCCCCACGTCATCTCCGAGGGGGATGGCGAAGTTGTGACCTTTGGCTATAAAGACGAGGTCGTGCTGTGGACCGAGGCGACCGTCTCCGAGGACGCCTCCGATGAGGTCGCGTTGAATTTGAGTGTCGACTATCTGGCCTGCAAGGTCGACTGCATCCCCGGCAGCTCGAAGCTGTCGCGGACGCTTTCGGTCGACTCCGAGGGAACCACATCTCCGGACGCGGTCGACGAATGGTTCGACTCGTGGGCCGAGCGCGTCCCTCGCTCGCCCGACGAGCTCGGCCTCGACGTCGACGTCGACTTCTCGCAGACGCCCATCCGCCCCGGCGACACGGTGCGCGCCGCCGTTGGATTGAACTTCTGCCGCGAAGGGCCGACGTCGTGCCGGGCCTACGAGGTCACGAGCGAACTCGATGGATACGCCTTCATTCCGGACGCCACGTCGGACGTCGAGTGGACCACCCAAGAGATACGGAAACATCCGGCCGCCAAACAGGGCCGCGTCCTCGTGCTCGAGGGCAAGGCCAGCCCCAACGCCCCGGGCGACGACGAGCGTCTCTCGGGCGTCGTCCATCTCGAGCGTCCCGACGGTTCGACCGTCTCGGTCCTGATCGACCAATCTCTTCCGCGGGCCGAACGCGGTGCCGACGTCGACCAGCACGACGGCGCCCTGCTCGGCGTCCAGACGGAGACGCCTCCGGACGAGAGCTCGCCCACCTCGAATCCACCGTCCCCAACCACCTCGACGGCGAGTGCCTCCGACGCCGACGACTCGAAGCAGGGGAAAGACGACGGCATGACGCTCTGGCGAGCACTCCTGTTTGCCTTCCTCGGCGGCATGATTTTGAATCTGATGCCCTGCGTCTTCCCCGTGCTGGCGCTCAAGGTCACCTCCTTTGCCAACATCGTCCAGGAGGATCGCTCCCACGTACTCCTGCATGGAGCCGCCTACACGGGGGGGATCGTCGGCTCAATGCTCGTGCTCGCCTCGGTCGTCGTCGGCCTTCGACTAGCTGGCACCCAGGTCGGCTGGGGCTTCCAGTTTCAAAACCCTCTTTTTCCCGCTCTGCTGAGCGCCTTCGTCATGCTGTTCGCCCTCAATCTCTTCGGCGTCTTCGAGATCCAGATCGAATCGACCGATCTGGCGAACGCCACGCGCCAGGCGTCGGGGCTTCGGCGGAGTGCGGCCGAGGGCGTCCTCGCCGTCGTGCTGGCCACGCCGTGTTCAGCGCCCTTTCTGGGAACGGCTGTCGGCTTCGCGCTCACCCAGAGCGCGCCCATCATCGTCGCCATCTTCACCGCGCTCGGACTCGGACTCGCCGCGCCCTTCGTGGCGTTGACGATGATGCCGGGCTGGTCGAGCATTTTGCCCGACCCCGGCGACTGGATGATCTATCTCAAGAAAGTGCTCGGTTTTGCGATGCTCGGAGCCACCATCTGGCTCGTCTGGATCGTCGGCCGAAGCGTAGGGGTTGATGCAATGGCGCGTGTGATGATTTTTAACGGCGTCGTAAGCTTGCTCGCTTGGATCGTCGGCTCGATGCAGACGTCGGGCTCGAAGTACACGACGGGCGTGGCGCTCGGCCTGTCGATGCTCCTGACGGCGGGCGCAGGTCTCCAGCTCCTGTCGTTTGATCCGACGGAAGCAAACGCCGAGTCCACCCAGACGGCATCGGCCTCGTCGACAACCTCCGAGGACGGGGGCAACCAGACGGGGATCGACTGGAAACCGTGGAGTCCCGAAGCCGTCCAGACCACGCTCGCATCGGGACAACCCGTCTT
>JAQCND010000312.1 GCA_028274765.1 Bradymonadaceae bacterium | reverse complement strand
TTCGATGACGTGGACGTCGTGGCCGGCCACCTCGTCCTCGCCCGTCCTGTCGTAGTCGGCGGCCTCCAGCGAACGGCTCTCCAGATCGTTGTAGGTGAAGTGCGAGCCCAGAAACGACCCTTGTTTTTTGCTGCCCTCGATGCGTCGCGTCACCGAGAAGGCGGGAACGTACATCCAGACGTCGTCCGCCCCGTCCGGATTCTCGGCGAACAAAAAGGTTTGTCCCTCGACGTCGGCCGGCGCCGTCAGCTCGATGCGGGTGCGCACCGACCCGCCCAATTCGGCACTCTTGACGACCATCTTGCGCTCGCTCGTGTCGCCGTTGTTGCCCTCGACGGTCAGTGTCAGCTCGGCTCGACCCGACTCGAATTCGATCGAATTGGTCTCGAGAGCTTTCCCGATAATCGCCTCGGCATCGTGGGCTCCGCTCGCGCCATCGTCGTTCGATTCGTCTCCGTCGTCCAATGTCTCGGAGGCGGCCGAAGCTTTGTCACTGGATGCCGAGTCGGCCGATCCCTCTTCGGCCCCGAGCGGTCGAAGGGCGAGTGTCGAGGTCAGGGCGAGCGCCGCGAGCCAGACGAGGGCGTGCGAACGATGGAGCATGAATTCATTCCTCGTAGGTTTCGAGAAATTCGAGGTCGAGCTCGTCCTGGAGTTCGGATCGTTCGAGCTTTTCGGCCAGCTCCTCGGGCGGAACGTCGAGCCGTTCTTCGAGCGTATGGATGCGCTTCGAGAGTCGATCGATCTGTTTGAGGAGATCGCCGACGATGCGATGCAGCGGATCCGGGAGGTCGGCGTGGTCGAGGTCGGGAATCTGAAGTGAGTTGCGCTCCTGCTCCCGCGAGACGACCCGGCCTGGGATACCGACCGCCGTGCCTCCCGCCTCGACGTCTTTGATGACGACCGAGCCACTTCCGATGCGCGCGCCGTCGCCGACGTCGACGGCCCCGAGGATGCAGGCGTTGCTGCCGACAGTCACCCCCTTGCCGAGTGTCGGGTGCCGCTTGGAGCGTTTCAGTGTCGTGCCGCCGAGGACGACGCCCTTGTAGATCAGGCAGTCGTCGCCGATGACGGCCGTTTCGCCGATCACCACGCCCATGCCGTGATCGATGAAGACCCGTCGACCGATGGTGGCCCCCGGATGGATCTCGATCCCCGTCAAATGGCGAGAGACGTGGCTGAGCATGCGGGCGATCGTGAGGCGCTCTTCCTCCCAGAGCCGGTGGGCGATGCGATGGAACCACAGGGCGTGGATGCCCGGATACGAGGTGACGACCTCGCCGAGCGTTCGGGCCGCCGGGTCGGCCCGGAGCACCGCCTGGATGTCTTCGATGGCATCGCGCAGGAACCCGTCGACCCCACTCGGATGCTCGCTGGGCGGGGTAACTTGAACCCCCTGGTCGGCGTCTCCATCGTTATTCATGGGTGTGACATGCGTCGAGATGGGAACACTCTCCGACCTACGGCCGGCGACGCGTCCAAAGGTCGAGAGAGGCAACTTGAGAATCGCTCGGTCGACTCGAGCGCGACGACGAGCGGGTATCGACTCCGGTACGACAGGATACAACGGATGGGGCGAGGGCGACAATCCGCTCAGAGTTCTCTGAACAACGGCGTCGACAGGTAGCGTTCTCCGGTATCGCAGAGCATCGTCACGATGCTGGCATCGTGAAACTCCGGTCGGCATCCCACCTTCAGCGCCCCGACGACGTTGGAACCGCTGCTCGGCCCGACGAAGATACCCTCCTCGCGGGCCAGCCGACGGGCCATCTCCATGGCCTCCTCGTCCTCGATCTGGACGACGTCGTCGAGAAGCGATTCGTCGAGCGTCTGGGGGACGAAGCCGGCGCCGATGCCCTGGATGCTGTGGGGACCGGGCTCTCGACCGGAGAGGACGGCGCTGCCGGCGGGCTCGAGGGCGATGGCCTGGAA
>JAQCND010000310.1 GCA_028274765.1 Bradymonadaceae bacterium | reverse complement strand
ATGAAATTGCTGACGGTGAACCCGAGATCGAGTTCATTGATGATGCGGATCAATTCCTGTTCGCTGTATCCGAGTTCATCTGCCAGCTCGTGAACACGTTGACCTTCGAGTTCCATGGTCGTCACCTCTTTGGTTTTCATTTATTTATGCAGGTATCGATCGCAACCATTCAAACGGGTCGACTCACATGTCACATTTCGACATCGTCGCGTCGTTTCCGCGTCCACGCAGGGACGCGCACATTCAACTATAGCGACTCATATTATATCACGCTGAGAAACCGAGATGAAAGGACGATAAACGGGGGGAAGCGTGGAGCCCGAGCGCAAGATTCGTCTCTTTAACTCAACACGTCCTCGCCGAAGGTCTCTCGAATGAGATCGGCGAGCGTGCGACAAAATTCGAGCTGCTCATCCTCGAGTGGGAGTCCTTCGCCGCCTGCCTCGTGCGACTCGAGGGCGTCGCGATTGCCGCGAGGCAAAATCCCCTTCTCGAACCCCATGTTGTCGGCCTCGATCAGCCGCGCCGGCGCCCGAGAGACGGCGCGGATCTCGCCGGTGAGCCCGATCTCTCCGAAGAGCACGGAGTTGTCGGGAATCGAGCGGTCGAGATAGCTCGAGAGAATGGCCGAGGCGACCGCCAGGTCGGCGGCCGGCTCCTCGACGCGCATGCCCCCGGCGACGTTGACGAAGACGTCGTGATCGGTGACCTCGAGTCCGGTTCGCTTTTCGATGATGTTCAACATCAGCGTCACGCGATTGCGATCGACCCCGACGGCCGTGACGCTCGGGGCGCTGTACTGACTCGGGCTCACCAGCCCCTGTATCTCGACCAGCAACGGCCGTGTCCCCTCGACGATGGGAATGACGGCACTGCCAGACGCCCCGATCGGTTTTTCCTCCAGAAACATGGCCGACGGATTGGGAACCTCCTCGAGACCGTTGCTGCGCATCGTAAAGACCCCGATCTCGTCGGTTGATCCGTAGCGGTTCTTGACCGCTCGTAGCACGCGGTGTTCGACGCCCTGTTCGCCCTCGAAGTACAGTACCGTGTCGACCATGTGTTCGAGGACTTTGGGGCCGGCGATGGCGCCCTCTTTGGTGACATGTCCGATCAAAATGGTGGGGAGTTCGAAGCCTTTGGCCCAGTGGGTCAGCGAGGAAGTCACCTCTTTGAGTTGCGGGACGCTCCCGGGCGACGAGCGGAGTTGCTCGGTGCTGATCGTCTGAATCGAGTCGACGACGAGTAAATCGGGCTCGCGGTCTCGGACGATGTCCTCGGTCCGTTCCAGACTCGTCTCACAGACGACCCAGACGTCGTCGGCCTCGACGTCCAGGCGATCGGCCCGGAGTTTGAGCTGAGAGAGGCTCTCTTCACCGGTGATGTAGAGCACGTCCAGCCCGCGCTCCGCCAGCCGCCCGGCCATCTGGAGCGACAGCGTCGATTTGCCGATGCCGGGGTCGCCTCCGAGGAGGACGACGCCGCCCGGGACGAGTCCGCCCCCGAGGACGCGGTCGAGCTCCGAGAGTTCCGTCGAGAGTCGGGCCGTCTCCGAACCCTCGATGTCTCCCATGCGACGGACGTCGTCTTCGCGGCTGGAGCCGTAGCCCGTCTCGGTCTGGGACGCAGAAGGGGGCGACGAACTCTCCGAGCCCGACGACAGCGACGATCCGTCATCGTCCGACTGGGGTTGTTCCTCAACCAGAGAGTTCCACTGGCCGCACTCTCGGCAGCGCCCCTCCCACTTGGGGAACTCGGTGCCGCATTCCTGACAGATGTAGATGGGATCGGATTTGGCCATGACTTTGAAGAGGCCAAGGGCGAAGGCCAACGAACGAATACATCACGTGCGACGCAAGCCGCGTCCCCTCCATACTGTGAGCCGAATGATTTCCTCCGGACCCACCTGGATGCTACCGTTCGAGCACCTTGAACTCGACTCGGCGATTGAGTCGTCGGTTGCGGGGCGAGATATTCGGCACGCGGGGATCTTCGGGGCCGTAACCCTCGGCGACGAGTCGATCGGCGGCGATGCCTTGCTCGACCAGGTACTCCTTGACGGTTTCGGCCCGTCGCTGTGAGAGCTTCATGTTCTCCGATGTCTCGCCCCGATCGTCCGTGTGGCCCTGCACCTCGACACGCACGATGTTCGGGTTGTTGAGGAGGATGGCTGCCACCTGATCGAGAATGGCGTTCGAGTCACCGGTCAGCTCCGCCGACCCGGTCTCGAACTGGACGCGCTCTTCAACCTCGATGGCGTCGCCCGAGAGTGAGGCGAGCTCGTCGTCGGGCGAGGGTTGTAGCTCGACACGCATCTGTTGATCGTCGCGCTCCTCGAGCTCGAGGTCGCGTCCGCCGGTCAGATAGTCGGGGGCAGAGACGGTCATCGTGTAGTCTCCCGGTTTGACTGTCTGAGAAAAGGCGCCCGAGCCATCCGTTTGTGCACTTGTCTGCTGTGGGCCCTCGAAGGAGACGGTCGCGCCACTGACGGGATTGCCGTCGCCGTCGACTACCGTGCCCTCGACGGTTGCCTCTCGGGGTTTGGGCTTGAGCTGAACCTCGAGCTTCTGTTTGCCCTCCTGGATCGTCTGAGTGACCGTCTTGGCGTGGTAGTCGGGATGGCTGATCTTCATCTCGATCTCGCGTTTGGGTTCGAACCCGTAGGAGTCGAACCCACCCCGGGTGTCGTCGGTCATCTGTGCGGTGCGAGATTGCTCTCCGAGGTACTGTACCTTGGCACCCGCGACGGGGTCACCGGTCTCGGCGTCGAGCACGTTGCCGACGATCCGACCGCGCGGCGGGGCCACCTCGCGGATGGTCTCGATGCGACGCGTGACGCGCTCGATGCGCGGTTCCATATCGATGGTCCAGCTCGCATTCAGCATGATGGCGTAGGGGGCCGTCGTCGGCACACCTTCGGCCTGGTCGGGGGCCAACCCGAGGTCGAGCGCTGCCTGAAGCGTGAGCTGCTCGATGGGTTCGGCCTGGAGCCCGAGGCTGAGTGTGTCGGGATAGGACTGAAATCCAACCTGCTCGGCGCAGGGAAGGGGGCGTTCGGCGTCGCATATCCCGTCGTCGCCGGCGACCGGCACGGAGAGATTCCACGCCAGGAAGGGCGAGACGTAGGGGAGGTTGTACTGCGCCCCGAGTCCGAACTCGAGGTAGTCGTAGGCGCTGATGTTGTGGGCAAAGCGCTCGATTCGGGTCAGCTGAATGCCCTGGGAGACGAGATTGGAGGAATTGTCGACCCGATACCCGACGTTCGCGTGAAAGGTCAGTGGAATATCTCGACCGGAGAGCGCCGCGACGTCGAACGTGCCGAGCAGTCGGGGCCGCACGCTGGTGCCCGAAAAATCGGGCCCGGCGATCTGAAAGCCCGAGGGGACGTCGAGCGTCAGATCGAGGCCGAGGTCGACGCCATCGATGGGGGCGTAATGCCCGCGGAGTCCCAGATTGATGTCGCCGAGGGCCAGCATCGCCCGGGGACGTCCGTAGCTGTTGACGTTGTTGCGAGCCTGGAAACCGATGTTGGCCGAGAAGTACTTCAGGAAGGTCCCCTGAAGATTGAGCCGTCCGCCGAAGAAGCGATTCTGATCTCGCTGCCGGATGACGTTCGACCCGGCGGTGAAGTGGCTTCCGAGTGACAGGCGGAAGGTCATCGGGTTGCGAGGCTGCGCCGAAGCGATGTTTCGGAAACCGGGCACGCCGTTGAGGTTGACGCCCTCCTGGACGCGGTCGACGTGGTCGGCGCCGCTGTGAGGACCCTCGGTTTCACGCTCGACCGTCTCGTTGGTCTCGACGACTTCGCCCGGTGGGTCCTCTTGTTTGTCGTCGCCCTCGGACGTCTCTTCCGAGTCGCTGCTCGTGTCGCCCTCCTTCGAGGTCGAGTCTGGCTGTTCGGCATCCCGTTCGTCACTCGTCTGCTGGGAGCTCTGGGGGGCAGACGATGTCGACGCTTCACTCGATCTGTCCGACGTACTCGATTCGTCCGACGCACTCGACTCGTCGTCCGAGTCTTTCTCGTCCGTCTCGGAGGTGTCGTCCGTCTCCTCGGATGCGCCCTCCGAACCGCCGGATTCCAGATCGCCAGCCGTCGGCAAGTCGCCCTGAGCCGCACTTGTGGCGGGCAGTCCTACACTCATGGCGAGCGCGAGCATCCACCCGGTGCCGGTCGCCAATAACCTGGTCGATAGACGTCGAGCCACCGTGCCTCGGTCCACTGTCATGATGGAATCCCGTCGATTCGATACCACACTTCCAAATCAAGATGACGTGGTTGCCGCCCTATGTATGACAAAGTTTCCTTTCGGTTGCAAGAACTCGCCAAACGGGGAGGAGGGCGCGAGCCCCGCTCGCTACCTCGTCACGAAACATATCGGCGATTCCTGCCGACGATCATGGATGAGGGGGGGGAGCGGCGAGCTGTCAGGGGCGTGGAAGGAGCAAGCCGCTCGACCGCCCGGTCTACACGGGTAGGTGACCCCCTCGCTCGACTGGCCGGCTTGCGGCGGGCGGCGCGCACTCGGGCGCGCCGGAGGGACCGTATAGGGGGGAACTGTACCAGGAAGCCGCAGACCGGACGCCAGGAGCGACTCCAGCTGAGCTCCTTCAGACAAGCCATCTCGGGTGTGAGTTCGTCCATCAGCAGATGCGCCGACGGTACTGCAGCGATGTTGATCTGCCCACGGACTCCGTACTGCTATATTTCCGCTCGTTCGCACGAGCCTGAGTGCCCCTGGCATCGAGCCCAGTTATTCGAACATGGCTTGTCGCGCAGGTCTCATCATCTGCCCGATTCCGAGACGAGAGGTTTGAACCCGGCTCTCAGTCTCCTTGCTCCCGAATCAGTCCCTCCTGGGCCGTCGCCGCAATCATCTGGCCATCGGTATCGAACATCCGTCCTCGCACGATACCTCGCCCTCCGGCCGCCGAAGGACTCTCGATGACGTGGAGCACCCACTCGTCGAACCGGAATGGGCGATGATACCACATCGAGTGATCGAGGCTCGCCATCTGAATGCCCGGCGTCAGCCACGACACGCCGTGGGGATACATGGCCGTTGCCAGAAAATCGAAGTCCGAGGCATAGGCGAGCAAATACCGATGGACGGCTCGTTCGTCCGGGAGGGTGCCGCGCGACCGATACCAGACGGCACTCTCGGGCTCGCGCACGTCGGGATCGAGATAGTTCATCGGGTCGACGGGGCGGATCTCGATAGGAGACTCGGCCGTGAAGCGATCGCGCATCGATTCGGGGAGCTGATCGGCGGTACGTCGAGCCAGTTCCGTCTGCGAGGCGAGTCCCTCGGGCCCGTCGACCTCGGGCATGTCGTCTTGATGGTCGAACCCCTGCTCGTCCTGGTGAAACGAGACCGACATGCTGAAGATGGCGTCGCCGTGTTGGATCGCCTTGATGCGTCGGGTCGTGAAACTTCCGCCATTCCGGATGCGATCGACGTCGTAGATGATCGGATGATCGACGTCGCCGGGCAGCAGAAAGTAACCGTGGAGCGAGTGGACAAATCGGTCGGCGGGAACGGTCTGAGCCGCGGCCGAGAGGGCCTGGCCCAGCACGTGGCCGCCAAACACCTGCCCCCATCCGAGGTCCTGAGTGCGCCCCCGAAAGAGATTGACTTCGATCTGTTCGAGCGAGAGCAGTTCGACGAGTTGTTCGAGTACGTCGGACATCAATACGGCCTCATCTACAACGAGTAATGAATGTCGATAGATACCCGAGTTGGCCCCTCCGAACCCGAAAGGTCGAGAGGAGTCAACCGTTGGATACTTGCTCCGAGAGGTCTCGGCCCCTTGCAGCTATATGGCGGGACGGGAGCAACGAGAAGGGACTGGAGGACGAGTGGGGCGAGTCTCGCGGAGTTTCGCCTCGTCAGTCGCCGATCGTTCCCTCGGTCGGCGACGAAGCCTCGGCGTAGAGACGCTTGGGGATGCGACCTGCTCGTTGAGCGGTATAGCCAGCCTCGACGGCCTGCCGAAAGGCCTCAGCCATCGCCACGGGGTCCTTTGCTTGAGCGATGGCGGTGTTGAGCAAGACGCCGTCACAGCCCAGTTCCATGGCGAGGGTGGCATCGGACGGCGTCCCGATCCCAGCGTCGACGAAGACGGGAACGTCGAGTTGCTCGCAGATGAGGCGGTGATTGTAGGGGTTTAGAATCCCCATGCCGCTGCCGATCGGGGAGCCAGCGGGCATTACGGCGGCACAACCGGCATCCTCGAGTTTCTGACAGAGGACGGGGTCGTCGTTGCTGTAGGCCATCACCTCGAATCCCTCGTCGACGAGCGTCCGAGCCGCCTCGAGCAGTTCTTCGCCGTCGGGGAGCAGCGTATCTTCGTCGCCGACGACCTCGAGCTTGATCAGACGCGTGTCGAGAGCCTCTCGTGCCAGTTGGGCCGTCAAGATGGCGTCGCGTGCCGTGTAGCAGCCCGCGGTGTTGGGCAGAAGCTCGTAGTCTCGGGAGACGAGGTCGATGATGCCCGTCTCTTTGGAACTCTCGAGGTCGACGCGTCGAATGGCGACGGTGACGAGTTCGGTCCCGCTCGCCTCGAGCGCATCGAGCATGACCTGGTAGTTGGGATAGCGGGCCGTGCCGACCATCAGTCGACTCTCGAAAGTATGGTCGGCGAGACGAAGAAGCTCGGGATCGTCAGCCATCACATTCGACGGGTGGAGGTCAGGAGGGGGAGGCGAAGGGTTTGTCGTATTGAGGTGAGGGGCATGAGACGGTCCAACGGCGACAGCATTATACGCCGAGGGACCTCGAGAAACAAGAGAGGCCGATCCCGATCGCGGCATCTCATGACGACGATATGCCCCGCCGACACAACAAACCGGTCGAATCCGTCGGCGATCGTAGACGAGGGGGGGATCGGTACGCTGTCAGGGTGTCCGGAAGGAGAGCATCGTATCGCTGGATCGTCTCGGAGCGGTGTGGCGACTCCTCTCGAACGACCGGCCGGTTTGCGGCGGGGTTCAGGGACCCACAGGACAATGTGTATCGAAGCGCCCGGGTGCTCCACGACCCGCCACGCAATACCGGCTATCCCTCGGCGTCAACGACCGCAGCACTCAGATG
>JAQCND010000308.1 GCA_028274765.1 Bradymonadaceae bacterium | reverse complement strand
ACTGTCGCCCCCCCTCGACGTCGACATCGAAGAGGTGGATTTTACGGTAGACCGCCGCCGTCGATCCGTCGGGGGCAATGAGGACCTGGGTGTTGTAGCTTTTGTCGGAGCCCTCGATCCGTTCGGGGAAACTCCCCAGCGTCACCCAGACGTCGCCCCCCTCGGCGATCGTCCGAAAATGCTCGACCATCGGCCCCTCGAGCGGTTCGGCCACCTGGGTTTTTTCGTCGTCGCGCCCCAGAAAAGGAGCGTTTTCGGGGTAGAGAATCCAGTCGGTGCCCCGTTCGAGAGCGGCTTCGCCGAGGCGTCGGCACGTCTCGAGGTTGGCATCGATGTCGCGTCCCGAGCAGAGCTGAACCAGTGATACACGCATGAGGCACACGGGGGTGTCGAGGGACGTGGAGTGGCTGACGGGAGAGGGCTCGTTCCCGTCGCCAAGCTAATCGTTCAACCGGGTCTCGACAAGGAGGAACCCGCAGGACGTCGAGGGCACACCGATCGTCGGAGAGCGATAGAGAGACGAATGGGTTCGATCCAACAGCCACAGGCCCCTCTACGCACCGTGGCGGCCTCTCGACATCACATGGCATTTGACATTCGCGTTTCCGATCCTTTAGATAGAGCCTGTAGCCGAGGTCTCTTTTGTTGGATGTATGCACCTCCTCAAGTTCGTACCTCGACCGATGCAAAGGCCTTGGAGGTACGACAGGATGGATGTATCTCGAGGCCGCGACCGCCGACCTCGGCGCCGCTTTTCGACTCACAGTACTTGCGATGGAGCGAAGCGGGTTGGTGACGCAGCCCGCTTTTTTTGTGGCACCGGCTCCCGAGAACGCCGACTTCATGGCGAGTGACAAGCCTCGAGATGCGGCTTTGCTCCGTCGAGTCGGTCGACCTCCACGGAGCCGAGACATAGATAGCTTCGAGGACGAGGATCGACTTCTGGCGCGGCTCGGCCAACAGCGGTCCCGAGACACGAGGAGTTCAACGTGAGTCCCAAAAAATACAAGCGCAAACAACGACGAGGGGGCCCAGACTACGACGAGATCGAGGAGGAAGACGATGCTCGGGAGCCCCCGAAGCGTTTGACCGACGACCTCCGCGATCGAATCGAGTCGTGGGCGGACGAGGCAGCCGAGGCGCACGGGCTCCAACTATTCAAAATCGAGCCTGCCGTGCGTGGCCGATGGATCGTGCGAGTGTACGTCGAGCGCCCCGGCGATTTCGAACCCGATCCGGGCGAAGGCGTGGAAGTCGACGAGTGCGCCGAGGTGAGTCGGTATCTCGAAGCTTATCTGGATGCAGAAGAGGGCATTCCGGAAAATTATGTTCTGGAAGTGTCGAGCCCGGGGCTGGAGCGGCCGCTGGCAAGCCTGGACGAACTCGAGCGAGCTGTCGGCAATCGAGTTCAACTGGTCACACGCGAGCAGATCGACGGGCAAAACAAGGTCATCGGGACGCTCGAGGCCCTTGAAGGCGACGTACTCGACATCGAAGTCGACGGGCGCTCGTTCACGATCGACTGGGACGACGTCAAACAAGCCCGGTTGAAGCGCGACTTTTCACTGTAGTCCGAGGAGTGATGCAATATGGATCTCGACAGCGTAATCGACCAGGTAGGACGCGACAAAGGCATCGAGCGGGAGACACTCATCGAGACGCTCGAGGCCGCGATCTTGACTGCTGCTCGTCGAACGTACGGCGAACAGCGCGAGATCGAGGCGAAGTTCGACGAAGATACCGGCGAGATTGATCTGTATCAGATCGTGACGGTCAACGAGGAGGTCGAGAACCCGTATCGAGAAGCCTCCGTCGATGCCGTACGCGAAGCCGGGCTCGATGCCGAGCCGGGCGAGGAACTGGTGTTTGAAATTTTTTACAAGGAAGAAGACAAAGAGAGGGCCAAGCGTCAGGACGAGCGATACGGCGACATCCTCAATCTCGATTCCTACAATTCGACGTTCGGCCGCATCGCGGCACAGACGGCCAAACAGGTCATCATCCAGCGCGTCCGCGAGGCCGAGCGCGACAATATTTACGAAGAGTACAAGAACCGCGACGGCGAGATGGTCACCGGGATCGTCCGTCGCTTCGAGAAGGGCGACATCATCATCGATCTCGGTCGTGCCGATGCCATCCTCCCCAAAGACGAACAAACCCCTCGCGAGAGTTATCGTCCGGGCGATCGCCTGCAGGCGATGATCAAGGAAGTCAAGCGCGCCAGTCGGGATCCGCAGGTCATGTTGACCCGGGCGGATCCGCAGGTGCTCATCAAACTCTTCGAGCAGGAAGTCCCCGAGATCTACGAGGGGATCGTCCGCATCGTCGCCGTGGCCCGCGAGCCGGGGGTCCGCAGCAAGGTCGCCGTCTACAGCCAGGACAGTGACGTCGACCCGGTGGGGGCCTGTGTCGGTATGCGCGGGTCCCGCGTGCAATCGGTCGTCCAAGAGCTCCGCGGCGAAAAGATCGACATCGTGCCGTATGTCGAGGATCCGGCACGGTTTGTCTGCAACGCGATCAGCCCGGCCGAAGTCTCGAAGGTGCTGATCGACGAGACGAACATGACCATGGAGCTGATCGTCCCCGACGATCAGTTGAGCCTCGCAATCGGCCGCGGGGGCCAGAACGTCCGTCTCGCCGCGCAGTTGACCGGGTGGAACCTCGACATCATTAGCGAGACCCGGCTCGAGAACATGATGGAGGAAGCCCGGGAGAACCTCGTCGAATTCGAGGGGATCACCGAGGATATGATCGATACCCTCTTCCGCCTCGGCTACAACAAGCTCGAGCACATCACCGAGGCCGACATCGGCGAGCTCGCCCAGATTCCCGGCATCGGCCAGGAGGAAGCCGAACAGATCATCGAGGCGGCCGAAGAGATCCTCGCTCGCCCCGATCCCGGTTCCCCGGAGGCGATGACCGAAGAGCAGCGCGAAATGAAAGAGCTCGAGAAGGTGCGCGGAATTGGCTCCAGTACCTCCGAAGACTTCTACGAAGCCGGATACAAGACGATCGATCACATCGCCTTCGAGGAGGAAGACAACCTCGAGGAAATGGCCGAACAGACCGATCTACACGACAAGAAAGTCAAGCAGATCTGGCATGCAGCACGCGAATATTTCGAACACGACCTCGACTTGAGCGACGAGGAGATCGAAGAGCGCCGCGAAAAGTTCGAGCGCGAGGACCCCGAAGTCGACGAGGCCGAAAAAGCCAACGAGGGCGAAGGAGCCAACGAGGGCGAAGAGTCGAGCGACGACGGCGATGCGGAGGACGTCGACGCAACGTCCGGAGGTGACGCGATCGAATCCGACGACGAGGCGAGCGCCGAGAAGGCCGATGATGCCTCTGAAGAAGATGAAGATGACTCGGAGTCGGATGACTTCGACGCCGATGTGTCTGCGGATTCGGACGGTGTAGGAGGCGTCGACGTCGAAACCCAGCGTCGAGGGATCTCCTCCGATGCCCTCGACGAAGACGACGGCGACGATGCAGAAGATGTCGAGGATCCCGTCGAGGGCGAAGTCACCTGATGGCGAGCCGGGGGGCGTGAGGGTGTGACTCAGGTCCATGGGATCTCGACGACGCGTTGTTTGGAGCGCCGGCGGCCCCGCCAGCCGATCATCGAGTCGGTCGACCACAAGCGTCGTGCCACGGCGTCTCCCACGGTATCCGAGCAAATCCGAGACGCGACGACCTGCCGGACGCATTGGAATACGCGCCTCGACTGTTATGTTCAACCAGCGCGACGCCGCGCGCCCCCGTGGCGACTTCCCTCGCCGAGACTCGATCAGCCACGCGACGAATCGCTCGCCGGAAAACGGTTAACAATCACCCCGAATTGTTCATACTTTCTTTGAGGTCGAATGCGCACAGTCCTTGGATGATGCTCCAGAGAGTGGAGCGCGCATGCGAGGAATGAGCGCGAGGAGTGCGAGAGTGTCCGAGACGTCGGCCCATACGACCTCTTCTCAAGTCGTATGCGCAGGGTGTCGTCAGCAAGGGCGACCTCGCGATCTCGAGCGATTTGTTCATCACGATTCTGTAGAGCTGATCCACGACATGCGCCGCGGGGCCCCCGGGGAGCCCGTCTTCGCGCATCCCCAAGCGGGATGTTTGAGTGCCGCGGCCTGGGGTGGGTTTGCCCGTACACTCGGCCTCGAACTCGCCGACCTCGAGGCCGATTCTTTGATCGAACAGGTGCGCTCGGGTATCGAGACGCGTCTGAGTGAACGGCTCGCCGAAGCCGCTCGACACGACGACCTAGTCGTTGGAAAATCACCGGTCCGACGTTCGATGGCATCGGAAGACGTCGAACTGGTACTCGTCGGCTCGTCACCAGTCGACGAGCTCGTCGAACGGGCTCGTCAGGCGGGATGCCCCGTCTTCGAGCCGTTCGAGGACGATCGGCTCGGTAACACGGTTGGAGCCGACTCGCTCTCGATCGTCGGAATTCGGCCCGGCGAACGGGCCGAAGCGATCGGCCGGGATTCGGAGAAATTGATCTGTCTCGAATTCGATGAGACTTGAAGGAGGTGCTACCGCCTGCGAGACATGAGACTAGTCGCACTCGCGATGTTGACTCGTCGCTCCTCATACGGAGCACATACGGGTCGCGAGCTGTCACGGAGACGATAGAGGTATGCTGACGTTCCCCCCAAAGGTGTTGTTGCCATACTGAGCCGACGCCACGACTCCATCGCGAGTCATCGACGACACGTGCGAGCAGCTATCCGACCCTCCGCGTCGACCTCCCTCTGGAGCGTTCGACGCGAGTAGGTTCGCTTCGCAGGCGGCGAGACACCGCGTCTCGAGTCGGTGAGCATCCAAGTTATTCACGCCATCGAGCCACGTCGAACGCGGCGTCCCCTCGTCGTGCTCTCGAATCTCGAGTTGAGCCCGAACCACGTTTCGGTCTCGTCGGGCCACTCGAGACCCGGCTAGACGAGAGCGCCGCGTTCGAGACGACACGCATTACTCGAACATACACTCGGAGCACTTATGCAGAAGCTTCAAGGTCAACGTGTAAAAGAGCTGGCCGACGAGCTCGGCTACGACAAGCAGACACTGGTGACGCGCATCAACGAACTCGATCTCGGATTTTCGGTCGACAACTTCATGAGTCGGCTCGGCGAAAGCGAGGTCGAGGCCCTCAAAGAGGCGCTCGATGAGGCCGACGAGGGGGGAAACGAGGTCGACGACGACGTCGATGACGGCATCGGGCCGACCACGATTCGATCATCGGGAAGTGACACGCCGGAGCCCGAGTCCGTCGAGTCGAGCCCGGGAGTGTCGTCTCGCGAGCCCGACACCACGTCTTCAGACGAGAAAGCCGTCGCTGAGGCGGACGAAGCCGACGAAGACGACACCGGATCCGGGTCGACGAGCGCGGGCGTCGCAGGCATCGAGTCGACCGGCGAAGCCAGACCGGATACGGTGCGCGATCGAGCGGGCTCAGCAACCGTCGAGGTCCCCGACCAAGAGGAACCCGAGGTCGAGACGGAGACCGCCGAGCGTGACGAAGAATCGGCCGACGTCGAGGTTGACGAGACGTCCGAAGACGAGACGCTCGACGAGACACCGCCCGAGGTCGAGGCGGAGGCCGATACCGACGAGGAAGTCGAGGAGCCTCCCACCGACGAGGCCGACGTCGACGACCAACCGGAGCAGGCCGACGTCGACGACGAGTCCGACGAAGACGACGAAGTCGAAGTCGAATCGGACGAACACGAGGAGGACGAGGCATCCGAGACGACCGAAGAGGCCGAGGAGGAGGACGCCGACGAAGTCGAGGCGAAGAGCACGTCCGACGATGACACTGGCTCCAAGCGTACGCCCGAACAGGAGGCGCCCTCGAGTCCCGAGGACGATTCGGCCTCGACGTCCGAGCCGTCCTCCGACGAACCAGATGCCGTCCCCAACATTGCCGATGAGGAAGAAGAAGACGGCGCGCGAGTCGTCGGAGAGATCAGTCAGAACGTCATCAAAGACCGACTCGAAGCCGAGGGCAAAGAGTTCGAGGAAGAAGAAGAAGAGGACGACGATCAGGAGAACGAGCAGATGAGCGATCACCGTCGTCGTGTCGTCGAAGGAGACGACCTCTACGACGAGGACTCCCGCAACCGCAGCCGGGGATCCGATCAAGATCAGCAACAGCAACAGACCGAGATCACCCAGGCGGCCGAACACAAGCGGGTGATCGAGATGGAAGACGTCATCAGTGTCAGCGAACTCGCCGAAGAAATGGGGGCCAAGGCCGGCGAGGTCGCCATGAAGCTGATGGAATCCGGCATGCAGGCGACGGCCAATACGAGTCTCGACTACGAGACGGCCACGCTGATCGCCGAAGAGTTCGGCTATCAGGTCGAGAACACGGCCTTCGATATTACCGAGTTCTACGACACGTCGCCGGATCCTGAAGAACAGCGCGAGTCGCGCCCCCCCGTCGTGACCGTCATGGGCCACGTCGACCACGGCAAGACGACGTTGCTGGATGCCATCCGCGAGAGCGACGTGGCTGACGAAGAGCACGGAGGTATCACTCAGCATATCGGGGCGTACCAGGTCCATACGGACGAAGACGACAAGGTCACCTTCATCGACACGCCCGGTCACGAAGCCTTCACGGCGCTCCGGGCTCGCGGTGCCAAGGCGACGGATCTCGTCGTGCTGGTGGTCGCGGCCGATGATGGGGTCATGCCCCAGACGGTCGAGGCCATCAATCACGCCCAGGACGCTGACGTCCCGATCCTCGTCGCCGTCAACAAGATCGACAAGCCCACCGCCAATCCGGATCGCGTCAAACAGGCGCTGACCGAATACGAGCTCGTCCCCGAAGCGTGGGGGGGCACGACGCTCTACGAGGAGATCAGCGCCAAGCAGAAGACCAATATCGACGAGCTGCTCGACTCGATCCAAGTCCAGTCGGAACTCGAGCAGTTCACCTCCAATCCCGGTCGGCGTGCGCAGGGCATCGTCATCGAATCCGAGCTCGACGTCGGACGCGGCCCCGTCGCCAGCGTCCTCGTCCAGCGCGGTACACTCCATCAGAGCGACATGATCGTCAGTGGTCAGTATCACGGGCGCGCTCGGACAATGCACAACGATCGCGGCCGAGAGATCGACGAAGCTGGACCCAGCCAGCCGGTCGAAATCACGGGACTCGATGGCGTTCCGGAAGCCGGCGAGCCCTTCTTCGTCGTCGAATCCGAATCCGACGCTCAGCGCATCACGGAACACGTGGGAGAGCAACGGCGCAAAGAGGACATGGCGACCCGCGCCAAGGAAGTCACCGGCAGCGTCGAGGACCTGTCGGCGATGATCCGAGAGGGCGAACTCAAGGAGCTCAAGGTCATCATCAAGGGAGACGTCCAGGGCTCAGTCGAGGCGCTCAAAGAGGCCTTCGATTCGCTCGGCAACGACGAGGTGCAGGTGAAAGTCATCCACTCCGGCGTCGGGAGCGTCACCGAAAATGACGTCAACCTCGCCGCTTCGTCAGAGACGGCCGCTGTCATCGTCGGCTTCAACGTTCGACCCGACCAGCGCGCCAAAGAAATCGCCGAAAAGCAGGGTGTCGACATCCTGACGCACTCGGTCATCTACGACGCCATCGACCAGATCAAAAAGATTCTCGAGGGGCTTCTCGAGCCGATTGTCGAGGAGCGCGTGCTCGGCGAAGTCGAGGTCCGCGAACTCTTCGAGTCTGCCAAGGCCGGCACGATTGCAGGATGTTACGTCACGGATGGCGAAGTGCGGCGCAATGCCAACGCACGGCTCGTGCGAGATGGGCGCGTCGTCTACGATACGGACATCGCCTCCCTGAAGCGCTACGAGGAGGACGTCAACGAAGTCCGAGAGGGCTACGAGTGCGGTATCTCGCTGGAGGGCTACAACGACATCAAAATCGGGGATACCATCGAGGTCTACGACCACCAAGAGATCACTCCGACGCTGAACTGATCTCCACATCCAAGAAGTACCACCATGCCCGAGGGGCCCGGTCGGCTCGTGCGAGAGTCGAGCCGGGCCCTCGATGTCTCGATACACCCCCAGACG
>JAQCND010000098.1 GCA_028274765.1 Bradymonadaceae bacterium | reverse complement strand
TAGCAGCCAGTAGATCATGCCGAAGGTCATGAAGCCGACCCAGCCGAGCGCCCCGCTGTGGACGTGGCTGATCGTCCAGTCGGTGTAGTGGCTCAGCGAGTTGACCGATTTGACCGACAGCAGCGGGCCCTCGAAGGTCGACATGCCGTAGAAGGTGAGGCCGACGACGAAGAACTTCAGGACGGCGCTCTCGCGGAGCTTGTGCCAGGCCCCACGGAGGGTGAGCAGTCCGTTGAGCATGCCGCCCCAACTGGGCATCCAGAGCATGACCGAAAAGACCATGCCGAGCGTCGCCGCCCACTCGGGGAGCGAGGTGTAGTGCAGGTGGTGTGGCCCCGCCCAGATGTAGAGAAAGACCAGCGTCCAGAAGTGGAGGATGCTCAGGCGGTAGGAGAAGATCGGTCGTTCGGCCGCCTTGGGGACGAAGTAGTACATCAGCCCCAGGAAGGGCGTCGTCAGCACGAAGGCCACGGCGTTGTGGCCGTACCACCACTGGACGAGCGCCCCCTGGATCCCTCCGAAGATCGGATAGCTTTTGAAGGCGTCGATCGGGATGACGATGTTGTTGAAGATGTGGAGCACGGCGATCGCGACGATGGTCGCGATGTAGAACCAGATCGCCGTGTAGAGGTGCTGTTCGCGGCGATCGCGGATGGTCAAAAAGAAGTTCACCGCAAAGACCACCCAGACGATGGTGATCGCGACGTCGATCGGCCAGATCATCTCGGCGTATTCGAGGCTCTGGGTCATCCCCATCGCCAGCGTGACCGCCGTGGCGACGATGATCGCCTGCCACCCCCAGAAGTGGAATCGGCTCATCGCGTCGCTGAACATCCTCGTCTTCAGCAACCGCTGATGTGAATAGTAGACGGCCGCGAAGATCGAGTTGCCCGAGAAGGCGAAGATGACGCTGTTGGTGTGGATCGGTCGGAGTCGGCCAAACGTCAGATACTCCCCCATGTTGGCGGCGGGCCAGGCCATCTGCAGTGCGATCAGCACGCCGACCCCCATGCCGACGACGCCCCAGAAGACGGTGGCCAGCACGAAGAGTCGTGTGATGTCATCGTCGTAGGTCACCTCGTCGATGCCGGCCCCATCGGTTCCTGATGGGCCGTCGCCACTCGCCTCGTGACTCATACATACCTCCTTCTCATGCAGTCATCGGACCGCGTCTCGGCACGGACGCGTTACCTTGGCATGAGAGACTATGAAGGGGGGCGGGCGGCCTTCATATGATCGGGATCATGTCGCACGGAGAGAGGAGCCGAGATACTGTCTCGAGCGGGCATCGGACGATGCTCCCGCTCGCGCACGCCGGCTCGTACACCGGTGGCAACCGCTCGACACGTATTCACCGACACTTGCACACACCTCCCCTCGATGACGCCTTATATCGTCCAACTTCTCGGGATCGGTTTGCTCTGGGTGAGTCTCCACTGCGTGGGGATGTGCGGCCCCATCATGGTGATGCTCAACACGGGGACGGCCGCCGCCTCGGAGGAGTCGTCCGGAGGTGCCGATCTCTGGGTGGGCGTGCGCAACGTGTTCGCCTATCAGACGGGTCGCGCCGTGACCTACGCCCTGCTGGGGGCGATGGCGGGGGGATTCGGCGCCGTGCTCGAGACGACCGTCCGAGTCGTCAGTCGCAGCACGGTCCTGGTGGTGGCCGCCGCGTTGATCGTAGCGGGGCTCGCCCGACTCCCCGTGATCCGACGGCATCTCACCGGCCGTGAAGAGGGCTCGGATGCGCTGTCGGGGCTCGGCGCGCGTCTCGGGCGGGCGGGGCGACGGCTCAGTCGCCTGGTGCCCGATCGCGGACGCCTCCGCATCGGGGCGTTCGGCGCCGTCATGGGGCTTTTGCCGTGTATGCTGATGTTCTGGGTGCTGGGGCTGGCGGCCTCGACGGCTGACCCCGTGCAAGGAGCAGGGATCATGGTGGGGCTGGTCGTCGCGACGACGCCGGTGTTGGTGCTGGCGGGGACGTCGCCCCTTCTGGCGGGCTCGAGCTGGCGTCAGTACGGCGAGACGATCACGTCACTGGCGCTGCTGGTGTCGGGGACGTGGCTGGGGCTGGTCGGCGCGGCCGCCAACGGATGGATCGATCATCTCCACGTTGCGTTCGAGCTCGGCGAACGCGCCTTCAAGATCATGCTCTGGTAGCGATCGCCCGACGACTCACGATGTCGCGTCGAGGTTGTCTCGTTCGAGATCGGGGTCGGGGGTTTCGCCATCGATGAAGTACGAGACGGCAGCGTTGCCGAGGGCAATGGTCGCCCCGGTCGCAATGCCGCTCGAGATGGCCGAGCCGGCGAAGGGGACGAGCTGGACGAGGGCGCGTGCGATTTCGCGAAGTGCATAGCCCGCCCCCACGTTGACGCCGGCGGCCACGAGAAACTCGCCGACCGATCGCAGATGGAAGCCGCGACCGCTCAGATGGCCGATCGCCGCGATCATGACGACCTGGATCGTCGTGATCGGCACGATGTCGGCGACCGGGAGTGGAAGCGTCGCGAAGGCGGCGGCCAGTCCCGCGCTCGACTGGATGACCATCCGGGCGAGTCGTCGTTTGGGCTCGGGCGAGCCAACGATCTGGGCGAACTGGAAGCGGGCCTCCATGGGGGTCGACTCGACGAGCTCCGCCGTCAGATCGCGGGGGTTGTCCCGACGCGCGACGAAGAGTGGAACGTGGGGGAGAGAGGCGTCGCGGAGGTAGTCTCGAAGCTGGCGCTTCGTCTCTCGCCGCCGGTCGGACGACTGTTCCGAGTCCTCCTCGATGAGTGCCACCAGCGAGGGCGCGTGCCCGGTTTTATTGTGCGACGTTCGGATGACGTGTTCCAGGCGTTCGAGCGCTTCGTCTCCGTCCGAGGGCGACCAGCCCAAGAGCACCGTGTCGGGCTCGTCGCGCTCGAGGGCCTGGAGCGCGGGCGTTCCGTCGTCGTGGGCCCGCAGATCGAGAACCTTCAGCGCGTCGTCTCGCACCTTGTAGTCGTACCACCGCCCCCGTCCGAGGTATTCCTTGACTTCGGGCGTCTCGAGCGGCCGCCCCCTGGTGACCGTCTCGAGGAGTTCGGCGATCGGGACATCGTCCGAGCCCATCACCGCCACGCGGGGCGCACGCTGGTCGGCGATCGTCCGATGGACGAAGTCGGCGTGTTCGCGGAGTTCCTCGCGTTCGTCCTCCGAGAGTTGGCGAAGATAGCGAAACTGGAGCACCTGATCGAGCAACGTGATCAGATGACTCGACCAGTGCTTGGATGGCTCTCGACTCATGGCAACCTCGCGACCAGGGGGCAATGCGGGGGAGCAGAATGGCGACGACCCGTAGTCGAGGGAGGCGAGCCCGTGCTCAGGCGTCCGACCAGGGCATGCGACGTTTCAGTTCGTCAGCTCGACTCCGGGCCAGGGGCACGGCATCGCCCTCTGGGGACTCGCCGCTCTCATCGTCTGCTCCCATCAACTGGAGGCGATACGTCCCCGCGCCATCCGGCACGATGCGTGTGATCGCCTCCAGTCGTACAATATAACTCCGATGACACCGAAAAAACTCCTCGTCATCCAGACGAGCCTCGAGAAATTTCAGACTGAAGTCGGTCGCATACCGGGTCTGGAGCGTCTCCGTCCAGACGTCCCCATCGACGGCCTCGAAGTAGAGAATGTCCTCGACATCGAGAACGCGATACGCGCCGTCGTGCCGGACCGAGATGCGCGAGAGGGGCTCGGTTCGGCGAGTGGACTGGTCGTCGGGCGTCTCGAACGTCACTTCGTCCGTCTCGTGTGGCATCCCGAGCCGCTGGCGTGCCCGCTCGACGGCCCCCTGGAGACGCCCGAGCCGAACGGGCTTGAGCAGGTAGTCGACCGCCTCGATCTCGAAGGCGTCGACGGCGAACTCCTCGTAGGCCGTCACGAAGATGACGAGCGGATGGGTCTCATCCTCGAACGACTCGGCCAATCGCATGCCGTCGACGCCCGGCATGTCGATATCGAGGAAGACGAGGTCGAGGTCGTCGCGATCCTCGATGGCTTCGCGGGCGCTCGAGGCACTATCGGCCTCCCCGATCACCTCGATCCCCGAACACTGCTCGAGGAGCCACTGGAGTTCGTCTCGTGCGGGCTGTTCGTCGTCGACGATGAGTGCTTTCACGTCTCTCGAGGGGGGTGTACGACTTTTTTGAGTTGCTCGCGAGCCTGGGTGCGAAGATCGCGCTCCTCCGGAGCGTCGGGGTCGATCGGAACTGTAAATCGGGCGCATGCGCCCGTCCCTTCGTCACGCGAGACGAGTTCCAGATCGGAGGCGCCCCGGTAGAACCGCTGGAGCCGCTCTCGTACATTTTCGAGCCCGACCCCTCCCGACACGTCGGAGTCGCTCGTCCGCGGAGGCCCGTCCTCCGTTTGATTCCACGATTCGGGGGGACCCGGTCCGTCGTCGAGGACGCGAATCTCGAGGTGTTCGTCGTGTTCTTCGACGTCGATCCGGACGTGGACGCTGTCATCGCGCGCTCCGTGCCGAATGGCGTTTTCGACCAGAGGCTGGAGTACGAGCGGGGGCACGGGGAGTTCGGCGGCTCGGGGGCCGGGCAGTTCGCCGACCTCGAAGACGAGTTCGTCCCCGAATCGCGCGCGCTCCAGCT
>JAQCND010000301.1 GCA_028274765.1 Bradymonadaceae bacterium | reverse complement strand
TGGTCATTCAATAAATGATCGAGTGACGCTAGTTGTCGCCTCGCTCCTCCCGACAAGGAGTCGCTCGGCGACCTGCCAGCGGGGCCACTCATTTCACAGAAATATAAAGGCGCTCCAAGGGAGGCTCGAACGCATCGCCCCTTCGACGCCATTCGGAGCGCCGGCGTCCTCGCCGGCTTGGGATGAGGTGCTCTATCCCTCGAATCAATTAATCACCATAGCCCAGGGGCTTGGAATGGATATGAAGATCCGGGCGGGACAAGCCCCGCCCTCAGGAAAGGGGAGGGGATGTATCGATCCTCTTCAATCATCCTGCCCGCCCTCATGAATGGGGAGAGGACGATGTCGGTCCGGGGGCATCCCCTCGAACCATCGGAATGAGTCAGGCCAATTCGCCGTGTTTCGACCAGATCTGGAGGCGAGAGGCCCGAAAGTTTTCCTTGAGATGGACGCCGCCGGAGCCGACGGTCATCTGGACTTCGAGCGGTTCGTTGGAGGTGTCGACCCAGAGGGAGTCGTGGCTGGCGCCGGCGCGCTCGAGGCGTTCGAGCGGGGCGACGAGGGCGAGCTCTTCATCCCCTGGTCGCACCGTCTCGTTGTACTGGATGAGATACGTGCCGGGATCGAGTGTCCACCATCCGTAGTCGTCGTCCTCGTGTTTGAGTTCGGTCTCGATGGGCTCGATTTGGGCGTCTCGGAACTCGCTTCCGCCAAAATCGAGATGTCCAGGTCCCTCGAACCGATAGACGTCGGAGACCGTCAGATCGAGGCCGAGTTCGGCACTCTGCGTGTCGAAGTGGACGAGATCGTCGACGCGTTCGGCGGCTTGTTCGGCAGACAGAATATCCATGGCAACCCTCGGTCGCTTTGATTCCATTCGATTAGCACGACATGTCACATCGTATCGTCAAATCAACGGAGGTCGAACCCGAATTCAACCCCTCATGCCTTCGTCGACTTGCGCTTCACGTACCTTGGGGCCTTTCTCCGGTAGCTCGGCGTAGAGCCCGTTTCAACACGCCTCGCCCTTCCGTCTCGGGGCACATCCGATGAGGTTGGAACTGGCTCTCATTCGGTCTGGATCGTCGAGATGTCCGCGACGTGCAGGAAGAGATCGCGGATCTCGGCGAGGAGAGCGACGCGGTTGCGTTTGAGGGCCTCGTCGTCGGCCATGACCATGACGCTGTCGAAGAAGGCGTCGACAGGGCCTTTGAGCTGAATGAGTGCCTCGCAGGCGTCGTGCCACCGGCGTGCCTCGACCGAACCCGCCACGCGCTCCGAAAGGGTGCGGAAGGATTTGTAGAGTTCGTCCTCTTCGGGTTTCTCGAAGCGATCCGGGTCGACATCGCCGATGCCGTCGGCGCCGGCGTCTTCCTCCTTGTCGAGGATGTTGACGACCCGCTTGAAGCCGAGCGCCAGGGGTTCGAAGTCCGGTTCGCCGCGCAGCTCGGCCAGGGCCTCGACCCGTCCGATGGCGCCGACGACGTCGTCGGATTCGGCGGCGAGGACGGCGTTGACGACGTCGGTCGGGACATCGTCGGCCAGGTAGTAGTGCAGGCGTCTTTCGACGAAGTCGGTCAGCCGCTCGGTCAACTCGGACGCCTCGACGGTCAGGGCCTCGTCGTCGTAGGTCGACAGCGTGCGTTCGACGAGTTCGGAGACCGAGACCGTGTAGCCGCTGGCCTCGAGGATGCGAATGACGCCGATGGCGGCGCGGCGCAGGCCGAACGGGTCCGAGGAGCTGGTCGGCTCCATCTCGACGCCGAAACAGCCCACGAGGGCGTCGAGTTTCTCGGCCAGCGCGACACATCGTCCCGCCTGCGTCTCGGGGAGTGCGTCGTCCTCGGCGCCTCGTGGCAGGTACTGTTCGGCGATGGCGTCGGCGACCGGCTCGGGTTCGCCGTCGGCGAGTGCGTATTCGCGCCCCATGACGCCCTGGAGCTTGGGGAACTCGTCGACCATTTCGGTGACCAGATCCGTCTTCGAGAGGCGTCCCGCTCGCTCGGCGTGCTCGACCGTCGAGGCGTCGAACTCCAGGCATTCTGCCAGCGCCCCGGCCGTCTCGCCGATGCGCCGCGAGCGGTCGGCCATCGAGCCGATCTGTTCGAGCCAGACGACGTCCTCGAGATCTTCGAGGCGCGAGGCGAGGGCGCGTTCGCGGTCCTTGTCCCAGAAGAACTGACCATCGTTGAGGCGGGCGCGAAGCACACGGAGGTTGCCTCGGTTGACGACGTCCGGATCGTCGACCGGCGTGTTGTAGATGACGCCACAGTGGGGCAGCAGGTGGTCGCCATCCTCGCTCTCGATGGCGAAATACCGCTGGTGGGAACGCATCGACTCGACGAGCACCTCGTCGGGCAATTCGAGATACTCCCCGCCGTAATCGAGGCGCGTGCCGAGTGGCTTCTCGACCAGATGGACGACCTCGTCGACCAGCTCCGGGTCCTCGACGACCCGGCCGTCGACCTCGTCGGCCATCGTCTCGAGCTTGTCGCGGATGATGGAGCGGCGCTCGTCGGGGTCGACGACGACGTCGGCCTCGCGGAGACCCGAGAGGTACGCGTCGATCGAGCGGGCTTCGAAGGGCTCGGGGGCGGCGAAGCGGTGTCCGCGAGTTTCGGCGCCACTCGAGACGTCGGCGAACTCCAGCGGCACGACGTCGCCGCCGGCCACCGCCAGCAGCCAGCGCACGGGACGTCCGAATCGCTCGTCGCACGTCCCCCACCGCATCGACTTCGGGAAGTCGAGGCTGCTAATCAGATCGTCGAGCAAATCGGGGAGAATCTCGTCGACCGGCGCGCCCTCTTCACGGATCTGAGCGGCCGCGTATTCGCCTCGCTCGGTCTCGACGACGTACAGATCGTCGACGTCGACGCCCTGGCCGCGCGCAAATCCTTCGGCTGCCCCGGTCGGCTCGCCGTTATCGAAGGCGACGTCCGCCGGCGGGCCCGTCTGTTCTTCCTCGAGATCCGCCTGGCTCTCGGCCAGCGAGTCGACGAGCAGGGTCAATCGCCGGGGCGTGCCCACCGTGCGAACTCCGTCGACGTCGAGCCGCTGCTGATTGCAGTGCAGGCGAAAGCCCTCCTCGAGCTGGTCGAGGGCGGGGTCGACGAATCGAGCGGGGAGATCTTCACAGCCGATCTCAAAGACGAGTTCAATCATGTTGGAGGGGGACTCGTTCGTGGAGCGTCGCGTGTGTCTCTGGTGTGCCTCTGGCGCGCGTCACGCCTCGGCAGTGTCTGCGGAGGCGGGCTCGTCGTCGAGGAGGGGAAAGCCCATCGATTCGCGCTTGGCGAGGTAGCCCTCGGCGATGGCCTCGGCCAGATCGCGGATGCGTCCGATGTATTTTTGGCGCTCCGTGACGCTGATGGCGCCCCGGGCGTCCAGGATGTTGAAGACGTGGCTGGCCTTCATCAGGTAATCGTAGGCTGGAAGCACCATGTCGTCGTCGACCAGTCGCATCGCTTCGGACTCGAGCTGGTCGAACCACTCGAAATGGAGATCGTCGTCGGCGGCCTCGAAGTGAAACTCGCTGAACTCGACCTCCTCTTCGTGGCGGATTTCGCCATACGTGATGTCGTCGTTCCACTGGAGGTCGTAGACGCTGTCGACGCCCTGCAAGAACATCGCGATCCGCTCGAGCCCGTAGGTGATCTCGGCGGGCACCGGATCGAGCTCGATGCCTCCGGCCTGCTGGAAGTACGTAAACTGGGTGGTCTCCATCCCGTCGGTCCAGACCTCCCAGCCGAGCCCCCAGGCGCCGAGGGTCGGCTGTTCCCAGTCGTCCTCGACGATGCGGAGGTCGTGTTCCATCGAGTCGATCCCGATGGCCTCGAGACTCTCCCAGTACAGATCGAGAACGTCGTCGGGGCTGGGTTTGAGGAGGACCTGAAACTGGAAGTACGCTCCCATGCGGTTGGGATTTTCACCGTAGCGTCCGTCGGTCGGACGACGACAAGGCTCGACGTAAGCGACGTTCCAGGGTTCGGGGCCGAGCGCCCGCAGGAAGGTGGCTTCGTTGTAGGTGCCCGCCCCCTTTTCGACGTCCCAGGGCTGCTGGAGAATGCATCCCTGATCGACCCAGAAATCCTGAAGTGTCAGTACCAGTTCTTGAAAATTCATCGCATGCTCGTCGAGGGAGTCGCCAATTCGTGACAGCGGTGGGGTGTATATCATGGCGGCCGCGATTGACAAGTCGTCGTGCGGCCTGACGACTCGTGGAGGGACCTCGAAGCCCCCGAGGGCCAGGGGAGGGGACGAGCGGCAGGGGGTCCAGACAAACCCAAACCCCCGGACTCCTCGCGGAGTGCCGGGGGTCGAGGTGGAAAGGGTCAGCGAGTCATCACTGTACGTCGGCCGTGAAGCTCACCTGTTCGACGTCGCCCTGACCGCCGGTGACGGGGGCGTCGGTGTCGTCGTTTTCGCCGAACTCGAAGGTGCCTTTCTCACCCTTGTCGACGTGGAGCATCGCCCAGAGCTTGGCGCTATCGCCGTCGACCGACTGGCTCAGCGCCTGGTCGAGCGAGACCGAGACGTCCTGACGGTCGCCGGCCTCGAACTTCTTTTTGCCGAGAATCTGGCCGGGCGAGCCGTTGTCGTCGGCGTGGATGACGACCCAGAAACCCTGGTCGTGGAAGGCTCGGCCGACCGAGACTTCGCTGCCGACTGTCTGATTTTCAACCGCGACGTAGGGCGCAATGCCGTCGATGGTGGCGCCGGTCATATCGAAGACCGCGCCGATACT
>JAQCND010000296.1 GCA_028274765.1 Bradymonadaceae bacterium | reverse complement strand
GGAAGCCACGTTCGCAAGTACATCAACCGTCTGAAGGAACGCCGCAATCAGCGCCTCCAGCAGGGACAGCAGGGACTCAAGCCCGAAGCCGAGCGAGAGCTCGTCCGTCGGGCCGGCGAAGAGCCGAGCGAGATCAGCCCCACCAACTTCGAGGAGGCGCCCTCGCTCGAACAACAGCCCGACATCGTCAAGCGCATGGGGCTCGAAGGGATTCGAAAGAAAATGGACCGTCTCTCGATACAGGCCGAAAGGGCCAAAAAGGCGGACACCCGATGGGAGGAGTTCTACGAGAATCCGAAGATCAAATCCGCCCTCATGAAGGACTCGAAGTTCCAGACGATGGTCGAAGCGATGGCCACCGAACGCTTCGGACCGAAGCAAGTGGGTGACGACGAAATGCATCAGGCTTACATGGATACGGTCGCACCGCACCGGAGCTTCCAGCGCGAGAAGCACTCGCGCCGCTGGATGGCCGAACGCAACATGTACGCCGTCGAAAATGCCCGGAAGGCCGTCGACGGACTCGTCACGCTCCAGGGCATCGGAGATTACTTCAAAGACAAGTCCCGTGCGGAGATCGAACAGTATCTCCGCAGGCACATCTTCATGAGTACGCAGCTCCACGAAGTGGGGCATACGCTCGGCCTGCGGCACAACTTCAACGCCAGCATGGACGCGCTCAACTACCACGACGCGTACTGGCGCATCCAGAAGAAAGTCATCAACGGCGAGGTCTCCGAGACCGAACAGTACGAGCTGACGGGTGACGTCGCCCAGAACGTCACGAACGAAGACTCCAACTACGCCAACGCCGCAGAGTTCAAGAACGCCAGCATCATGGAATACATGCCCGGTCTGACGTCTGACTTCGCAGGCATCGGCAAGTACGACCAGGCGGCGATCAACTATGCGTACGCCAACCGCGTCCAGGTCTGGAAGGACGACGTCAACATCTCGAATCGCCTCAACATCAACACGTTGACCGACAATTACAAAGAACTACCGCGTATCTTCGGCGAATCCGCTCTCGGTGACGAGGCGGCCAACAAGTCGTCCGAGAAGGTCAAGGAGAAAGGCATCGACGTCATCCTCAACGGTCGCAAGTGGAAAGACGTCGACCAGGTCGTGGCCAACAAGCGCCAGCGCATCCAAGAGAATACCCAACAGTGGCAAGAGGACGAGCTCTCGCCGAGCAACGCTCCCGCTTCGGAGCGCACCGTCTCCTACAACTACTGCTCGGACCGTCGAGAAGGCCGTGTCCTCGGATGTGACGTCTGGGACCGAGGAGCGAGCCACACCGAGATTGTCAACTTCGCGTTCGATACGTACCGATTCATGCAACCTTTCTGGCGCTACCGAGGCCAGAAGATCAGCAACCTCTATCAGAACGTCCGCCGCTATCAGAGCGAAGTGCTCTCGACACTGGAGACCGCCGAGACCCCCTTCCGCTACTACTCGTTCTACCGATTCCTCGATCTCGGTCAATTCACCGAAGACCTGAAGCGAGCGTCTGTCGATTCGCTGAACTTCTTCGCCGAGATCATCGCCATGCCGCAGCCGGGTCGGTACTGCCGCTACGACGACAACTCCATCGGACGCGACGAAAACTGGTACAAGACGCTCGGCAACAGTTACGTGCCGGCCGACTGGCACGAACTGAACGGTGAGTGTCCCAACCAGATCAACGTCCGACGAGGCACCGGTCAGTACTACGACTACAAACAAGATACGGACTGGTCTCCTCGAAACGAGTACTCCCGTATCGACCGCGTCGGCACGTACATCGACAAGACGCTGGCGAGCACGAAGTTGTTCCGCATCTCGGGCAACTTCATCAACTCCAGCTTTCTGACCGACACGCGTGCCACGAAGGTCTCGTTCTGGACGCTCTTCCGGGACGAGATGGTCAACTGGCTCGGCTCCATCGTCATGGACGACTTCACCGGTTTCGCCGGTCGGTGGGACTCAGAGTCCAATCGGTACATCCCGCCGAAAATCGTCGATCCGGCCGACCTGGCCGAGAATGACAACGAGAGCGACGACCAGGGCACCGCCGCTCAGAGTCGCTCCGTCGATCCGGTCGTCCGAACGCGGTCGAGCTTCTCCCAGCAACTCCAGACCATCGCCGGCGCACTACTGAGCGACAGTAGCTGGGAGGACCGCGCCGTGGATACTCGCCAGTACATGAAAATCAACGTCTACCAGGACGAGTATCCGAACTACGCCGACGACGCCGAGATCAAAGAATTCGTCCACCCGGTCACGAAGGTCGTCTACACGGCGCCTCAGACCTCGGATGGCAAATCCATCACGGTCGAGCTCGTCGAGTGGGCCAACCGCCTGAAAAAGGACTGGAAGCAGTCCCAAAAACAGCTCGAGAGCGATGACCTGGAGCCGGGCACCGAAGAGTACGAGCAGGTCGAGGAACAGGTCGATCAGCGACTCAATCAGATGGAGGAAGTCGTCGCCAAGATGAACATGGTGCGCGACGTTAGCAACCTGATTGACCTCGGTCGATAATGCGCTCGTCTCCGATTTGAGTACTGAGCCGCGGTCCCGCTCAGGGGCCGCGGCTTTTTTTGTGCGACTCCCTATCTCTGGAGATCTCCATGCAATACCATCGTCTCATTGGATACAGTCTGTGGCTTGTCCTCGCCCTGGGCGGGTGCCAATCCTCCGATACGTCTCCGTCCCCGCGCGATGCGACCGCTCCGGCCGACACCTCTCCGGAGACATCGGTCCCCGATACCTCGTCGCCCCGAGACGGAACCGATCGCCCCGAAGATGGAGAGGCACGTGACGGGTCGAGGGATGCCCCTCTCGGCGACCGCTCGCCTCGCGAGGAGGAGATGGTTCGCTTCTCGTATCAGGGCGTCGAATCCACCTGTCAGGTCGGCGATTGCACCGAAGGGGTAGCCGTCCAGTTCATCTCGCGCGATCTCGTCAAGATCACCTCGGCCAACGAACGACCGGAGCGTCTCGCCCCCTCGGATTACGAGACCCTTCGCGACTTGCTGATCGACGATCTCGTCATCCGAAAGATGAAGCGCGGCTGGCAGTGCGGCGACGAGCGGACTCACAACCAAGTCGAACATCAGTTCCGCGCTCGATTTCGTTTCAGTGACGTCGGTCGGCCTCAAATACGGACAATCAGCGGATGTATCCCGCGCAACTCACCGTATCGAGATGCCGAACGCGTCCGAACGATCGTCGAGACCCTCGAAGAGATGAAATTGAAATATTTCGACGATACATAAGTTCCCTTGCCAAGGGGCCCCGACGCCTTTTAAAGGCGAATCACTCGATCGATCTCGATACGGAGATCGACGGTGGTCCGAGGGATGACTTCGGACACACAACCTCGAGACGCGGCCGGGGGGCCGCTCGGACTGACGTATCGTGCCCCCTCTCGACGCCCGATGAAGGCTCAGACTCTCCGATATACGGAGAGAGGTTCCATCGCGGCGAGTACACGCCGATATCGTCAACCGAGATACGCGACTCACACCACCTGTGGAGCCATGACATTTGCCAAAGCGCTCGTCTTGACGACCATGATTGCCCACTACCAGTCGGAGGGAGCCATCGACCTCCCCGAAGTCGAGACGCCTCCCGTGCGACAGGTGGGGGTCGCCTCTTGGTATGGTCGTGGCAATTGGCACGGAGACATGACGGCCAACGGCGAGCGCTTCGATCCACGAGCCTGGACCTGTGCGCATCGAGAATTACCCTTCAACACGGTCGTGCTGGTGGAGAATCGGCAGACGGGACGGCGGGCCTGGTGTCGCGTCAACGATCGAGGGCCCTACGCGATTCGACATCGAGACGGTTCGTGGCGCATTAGCACTCAGATGAAGGGGAGTGGCAAATGGCAGGGAGTGCTCGACTTGTCACCGGCCGTGGCCCGTCGACTCGACATGAAACAAGCCGGTCTCCAGCGCGTGCGACTCCGGTACTGGACGCCCGAAACCACCTCGACGTTCAACCTCGCCGTGCTCGATCCATAACCGGGCGTCGAAGGTCCTTCTGGGCCTTCACGTCTCTGAGCGTTGTGGAATCTCAGCATGTCGAATCGGCCGTGTTCGAGTTCACGACACGATCGTGTCATTGACCGCGTCCGGTCGACCCCCGTACGGTGCGCAACGATGTCCATCTCTCCTCTCGAGACGATGACAATCCGGATGTCTCGCAGTACGTCAGTTTGGAGCCGAATGGTAATAGCGACCTGTATGGTATGGGGGACGGCCTGTGCATCGCTTCCCTTCCGCTCGACCCCCCCCGAACCGCAATCGTCACCCCGTCAGTGTCGGGCTGCGTCCACTCAACCGGAGGAGCCCGATGCATCGGAAACCTCGAAGCAGCTCGAACTTTCGTCGGCTGAAGGGCCCGAGGCCGCAATGGCAATGGCGAACCAAACGGTCGACGCCTCCCGCCATCTGGCCCGGGTCAGCGGGGCACGTGCCGCCTCTGGCGACCGATCGCCCCGACGACGTCGCATCGCTCGAAAAAGCGCCTCGAACGAGTCCGCTCAGACGAACGAAGCCTCCGACTCCGATTCGAACGCCTCGGATACGGACAAGTCGACCTCGTCGTCTTCTCAATCGAAACAGTCCTCGAGCGAACCCAGCTACGAGAAGGTCGAGCGCAACTCAAACTCCTCCAAACCCGATCCCTCGGTTTCGGACTGGCCGCACACTCGGAGCGAGGGGAGCGGCAAATACGCCCCGGTCGACGTCGCACTCGGCGATCACGTCGTCGAGCTGGATGGCTCGGACGCCGAGCGCAACTTCAAAGAAACGCATCGTCTCCCCCCTCCCGACTCCGACGAAGCGACCATCCTCAAGGGACCCTTCTCCGATCGCTCGGATCACGGCCAACTCCAGGTGGCTTTTGTCGAGGCGGGCAAACGCATCCAGATCCACGCCGAGGGTCAGCTCGTCACGGAGACGACGTTCAAGCAACTGAGCAACATGCCCGACGAACTCCAGGCCATCCGCCCCGTGCGAGTCGTCCGCGACGGAACGGTTCAACTTCTATTTTGTTGGTCGGAGCGCGGCGAGGAATCGCGCATCCGATACAAGGCCGGAATTTTCAAGGTGATCGGCTCGAGACTGGGTCGTATCTTCGAACGGACGGTCGCCGTCCGCGACTCGGAGGATGGCGAGTTGACGCGCCGGGGCTATTTCGAGTTCTTGCGCGGTGACGACCATCGCTTCATTCGATGGACCCCGGCTGACGACGAGGGCGCCCCCGCTCCCGACGATTCGGTGATCCTCCAGTGGAATCGCTGGGAAGGCGTCTACCGTCGCCCCGTTCCCCCGCCGACCGCCCCCGATCGCGAATCGTGATCGCTCGTCGATCCGACCGTCATTCTTCGGGCTGACGGTTGAAGAGGGGCGTCTCCCCGAAGTTCCGCACGAACTTGTAGATCAGTTCGGCCATGTAGTCTTTGGTCGACTCCCCCTCGCTCTCGATATATCGAAATTCGAGCGGCCCCTGTCCGCGCACACCGGGTTCGGTGGCTTCATCCTCGAAAGAATCCATCAGCGTGTCGCGGGCACTCCCCGAGGCGAAAATGTAGCACACCATCGCACTCTGTCCGCCCTCGTAATCGATCAACCCCTCCTCGCGGCGGAGCTGGATGGCGGCCGGGACGTCCGGGGCGTGCTCGCGGATTCCCTCTTCGGTGAGTGGATACCAGCTCGAGAATTGTCGCATGGTCAAACCTCGATGAGATCAAAAAGACGGGTTGTCATTCCCGATTGGGTGTGTATCGTCTGCCAACGTACAACGAATGTAAAGACGTTGCGAATCGATACTACAACGGGATGACAGACCGATGAGTCGAGTACTCGTAGTTGGAGATGGACCCGGCGGACTTGGAACCGCGCTTCTACTCGCCAAAAACGACGTCGAGGTCGACGTGTTCGGTACGGACGATACGCCGATGCACAAGGCC
>JAQCND010000294.1 GCA_028274765.1 Bradymonadaceae bacterium | reverse complement strand
GTATACAGATCGAGAAAGCGGCTGAGAGGAGTGTCCCGAATGGCGACATCGCCATTCGGAACACTGAGAGTTCGAGAGAGCTCTGGAAACGCTCAGAGCCCCATGCCCATGGAGGCGACCAGACCAGCCGAACAGAGCACGGGAAGGAGCGAAGCAGCAGCGCGTCGTCGGTCGAGTGCCGCCAGCAGGCCGCCCGAGGCGACCATCAACAGAACAGGCAGGGACGATCCGATGTGAGCCGACATGCTGGGGACCCAAGCTCGCATCGTGTCGACGACTCCCGTGGCGATGAACGCCTTGGAAAAGCCGAGAATGGCGCCGATCACGATGACGAATTCCCACTTGACCGCCCGTCGTGCCGCCGACGGGGAGAGAAGTCCGGAGACGACGACGGACGTGGCGCCGAGAATGGCGGCCGTCTCGAAGCGCACGGTTCCCGTCGCGGGGAGGACGACGAGCGAGGCGAGGATGGCCCCGCCGGTCCACCGGTCGCGAGGTTGCGTCGACGTCTCTCCGTCCGAGTTCGATGCCTCGATATTTCGAGGTGAGGCGATATCGAAGAGCCGTGCGAGGCCGAGCTGCTCCAGAGTTCGTCGCCAGTCACGTTGCTCGATCGTTCCTTCGACGGCTCGGACGAAGAGTCGATCGACGAGTCCGGCCTGGCGCAGTCCCGCCATGATGATATAGAGCGAGGCGATTGCAACTACGACCGTATTGGCGAAGCCTCGAACCGCCTCGTCCGGCTCGATGACACCCGCCACGGTGACGAGACTCAATCCAGTCATGAAGGCGGCGTCGGCACTCAACCATTCGCGCTGGACGAGCGCACATGCCCCGACGAGAGCGAACAGCACAAAGAGCGCGTCGAACGTCATGTCACCACCTCCCGTGTGTCCAGTCGGTTATTCGCGTGGATACCTCGAGCTATTAGTACGAGGGACGTCCTCGTATCGCCCCTATGTCGTCTTCTCATCGGCTATACTAAGTATAAGGTTCCAAAAATCAAGCCGTCACGATATTTGGTGTCGATTGGCGATAAAGCGACTCGATATGACGATCAACGGGGTTTACGTTCCGAGCGCCGCGCTTGAACTATTATGAGCCATCGATCACGCGACATGTCGACGTATACTCTCGATCGATGAGGAGGGACTTGGAATGGTTGTCGGGAGTTTGCGAGTTCCTTAACGTGGCGTGTCCGTGTCGGCGACCTACGTAGAGCTCCGTGCATTCGGCGCATCGGAGCTTTTACCGACACGATATCTCGTTATCTCGAGCTCCAGGAGTCGTCCCGATGACCACGCAGGAGACGACAGACGACGAACGACTCGGATCTCGCGTCTGGCGCGAGGTCTCCCAGTCGACTTCGAGTTCCGAGATCGCTCAGGGGGTCTCTGATCTATTGGCCGAACATTTCGAGCACGATCGTTTCGTATTAGCCCGACTCGACATCGAGCATCGGCGGCTCGTGGTGATCGAATCGCTCGCCCGGGGCAACGGGATGCACGAGGTTCACGACGAAGGGTGGGCTACCGGAGCCGACGAGAGCTTCGAAGACCTCGTCGAGTGGTGTCGCGGCACCCGGACGATGATCGGGCACGTTTCCGAACTCGGCGGCAGTTTCAGTCGCTCGTGTCCCTGGTCTCGGGAGACCCGCGTCTTCGTCGCCACGCTGAAACGAGGGGAGGAGGACGACGAGGAGATGGGCTTCGTGGTCGCCCGCCTGTCGGGGGAGGCATCCGACCCCAGGGAGGATCTCGAGTTGTTCGAGTCGATCTCCGAGCCGCTCTCAGCCGCCCTCCACTACGATCACGGATTTGGAGATGCTGCCGCTGCGACGGCCGATCGCCCGGAGGCCCGCCGCGAGCACTACCAGAGCGTCAAACGTCGGGAACTGGCCGACGTCGTCATGGATGCGCGAACGGGACTGGGTGATGTCGTCGAGTGGGTGCGGCGCGTCGCGCCCTCGAGCGAACCGATTTTGCTGATTGGCGAGACGGGCACGGGCAAGGAAGTCATCGCGCGGACGATTCACAACAACTCCAACTTTGCCAACGGCCCCATGCTGCGGGTCAACTGTGGGGCGCTCTCGGAGGGCATCGTCGAGAGCAAAATCTTCGGGGCAGCCGAGGAGGAGTTCACACCCGCGACGCGCCGCGAACCGGGGTGGTTCGAGCGAGCACGCGGCGGCACCCTGTTTTTGGACGAAATCGACACACTCCCCGAGTCCGCCCAGATGCGCCTGAGCAACTGGATCTCGACGGGACGACTCGAGCGCCCCGAATCCTCCGAGACGTTCGACTCCGAACTTCGCCTCGTCGCGGGCAACCACACGAGTCTCGACGACTCGGAGACGATTCGAGCGGAACTCATCGAGCAGCTCTCAACCTTTCCGATTCACATTCCCCCCCTTCGGGCTCGCCCCGAGGACATTCCGGCGCTCGCCCTTCAGTTTGCCGAAAAAGTCGGTCGTCGCATCGGAGGGGCTCCCCTGGCGCCGAGTGGCGAAGACATCGAGCTGTTGGTTGATTACAAATGGCCGGGCAATGTCCGCGAACTTCGCACGGTCATCGAACGGGCGGCCATCCTCGGCAACGGCAAGCGGCTCCATGTCGAGGAAGCCCTCGGGCGCATTCGCGACGATACTCCCGAGGAGGTCGAGAGGCAGTCGAGCAACGGGGAGGATGGGACCGCCTCCATTCCGACTCTCGACGAGGCCGTCCGCCAACATCTGACTCGGGCCCTCGAGATGACCGAAGGACAGGTGGCCGGCGAGGGCGGAGCTGCCGAGGTTCTCGACGTCCATCCCTCAACGCTCCGCTCGAAACTCAAGCGCCACGATCTCGATCCCGCCGATTTTCGCTGATCCCTTCATGACGTGCGTGCGGACTCCATCGGTCCCCTCCACGGGTGATATCCACTTCCCAATCACTCTCTCGCCTCGCAGGGGAGCGGGGTCGTTCCCCCTCGAATTGCGGTCAGGGAGACTACTGCCAGAAGAGCCCGTGTGGGGCCGATACGGGCACCTGCGAGGCCACACCTCGGGCCTGTACCGAAGAATACGCTCCAGTCTGTGGCTGTGATGGCCAGACTTGCGGCAATGCCTGCGAGGCTGCCTCTCGAGGCGCGAGTGTCGCGTATACGAGTGAATGCCGCTCCCTCTGACACCATCGAGTGTCGTTCGTGATATCTCGCACCGCTCGAGATCGGGGGTTTGGAGCCGATTTCAAAATTTCTTCCCCTCCGATCGGGTCGGCTGGGAGCCCACTTCATCAAGAATAAAAGCGCTCCAAGGGGCTGATCGTACTGCGATACTAGTCGTCAGGGAGTCTAAAACCCGCGGGCTGATGACACACCATCTTACTCAGTCATACGACGTCATCGCCGATATTTCGATGTGATGACGTCGCACGCCTCGAACGGCTGAACCGGCCCCGAGTTGACCCGATTGGACGGATGGGACATCGTGTGCATAATCGAACTCGCACTGATTGATGGAACGATGAGTTCCGAGCGGAAGAGGCAGGGTCACAATGGTGTCGGACGACGAGCTCTTCGAGAGGCGACGGCGGCAAATGGTTCGGGAGCAGCTCGAAGACCGGGATATCGAGGACCGCGACGTGCTCGATGCCCTGGGAATCGTGCCCCGAGAGGCCTTCGTCCCGGAGGACTATCGCTCGATGGCCTACAGCGATCGTCCTCTTCCCATCGGCAAAGGTCAGACCATCTCTCAACCCTACATCGTGGCGCTCATGACCCAGATGGCCGAGCTCGACGGAGACGATCGCGTCCTCGAGATCGGAACCGGTTCCGGGTATGGCGTTGCCGTCGCGAGCCGCATCGCCGACGAAGTCTATACCCTCGAACGCCACCCTGAACTCGCCGAATCTGCCCGAGCCTCCCTCGAGGAGGTCGGATACGACAACGTCGAGGTGATCCTCGGTGACGGGACGAAGGGACTTCCCGACCGAGCTCCCTTCGACGCCATCATCGCCACGGCCTCCGGACCGGACGTACCCGATTCGCTCAAAGAACAGCTCGCCGTCGGCGGAAGACTCGTGATGCCCGTCGGGGGCAAAACCGGTGGTCAGCGCCTCGTCGGGGTACGACGCATCGACGAGGCGAGTTACGATGAAGAAGACATGGGTTTTGTCCGCTTCGTCCCACTGATCGGCGAGGAGGGCTGGTCCGAAGGCGAGGCGACCTGAATCTCCTCACTCGAAGACGGCGGCAAAGGCGTCTTCAGCCCGGTTCAGCACCTGATCGATGATGTCATCGGTGTGAGCCGTCGCCAGGAAGCCGGCCTCGTAGGGGCTCGGTGCCATGTAGACGCCCGACTCGAGCATGTGCTGGAAGAACGTCTGGAACTGTTCGAGATCGGCCTCCTTGGCCTGTTCGTGATCCGAAGGAGGGTTCTCCCGAAAAAAGATCGAGAACATCGACGCGACACGACGCTGAGAGATCGGGTAGCCGTGTGTCTCGGCGATCTCGTCGATGCCATCCTCGAGTCGCTGACCGATCCGCTCGAGCTCGTCGTAGACTGAGGGCTCGAGCTGCTCGAGGGTCGCGATGCCGGCCGCCACCGCCACCGGATTCCCCGAAAGCGTCCCCGCCTGATAGATCGGGCCATCCGGCGCGACCTCTCGCATGATCTCCTCACGACCTCCGTACGCGGCCAGCGGAAAACCGCCGCCTGCCACCTTGCCAAAGCAGTACAGATCGGGGGTGACATCGTATATTTCAGCGGCCCCGCCTCGAGCGACGCGGAATCCCGTCATCACCTCGTCCAAAATCAGCACGACGTCGCGGTCGGTGCAGAGTTCGCGGAGATCCTGGAGGAAGCCATCTTCCGGCGCGATACATCCCGTGTTGCCGCAGATGGGTTCGAGGATGACCCCCGCGACTTCACCCTCGTACTCGTCGAGGAGGCGTTCGACGGACTCGACGTCGTTGTAGTCGGCGACGAGCGTCTCACGAGCCGTCCCCTCCGGCACGCCGGGCGAGTTGGGCTCGCCGAGCGTCAGCGCGCCCGAACCGGCGGCGATCAGAAAGGAGTCGGAGTGGCCGTGATAGCAGCCGTCGAACTTGATGATCTTGTCGCGACCCGTGTAGCCACGAGCCACACGAATCGCGGACATGCAGGCTTCGGTGCCGCTGTTGACGAGACGCACCAGATCCAGACCGGAGACGCGGTCAATCATCATCTCGGCCATTTCGGTCTCCTGCTCGGTCGGCGCACCGAACGAAGACCCCTTCGCGACCGCCTCCTGGGCCGCCTCGACAATCTGCTCCTGAGCGTGGCCGAGAATGGCCGGCCCCCAGGTCAGCACGAGGTCGATGTATTCGTTGCCGTCGGCGTCGATCATGTAGGGCCCTTCGGCTTTCTCGATGAAGGGCGGTGGGCCATGAACCTTGGAGTAAGCGCGAGCCGGGGAACTGACGCCGCCCGGCATAACTTCGTGAGCTTCTTCGTAGAGCTGCTGACTCGTCTCAAACATCGCGATGTCGAGGTAGAAGTTGCATGAACGTGATCGATCTCGAGGAGCGGAGAACCCAACCGCGCGTCGATCGTCGAATCATTCGGCCGCTCGCGGAAAGTCGCGCTCGGGGTCGTATGCGGTCTCGCCGTCTTGAAACTGGCGAATGAACTTCTCGAGAAGACCGATCCACTTGGGATGCTCGTTGAGACAGGGGATGAGGTCAAACTCCTTGCCCCCGGCCTCCATGAAGATCTCGCGCCCCTCGAGGTTGATCTCCTCGATGGTCTCGAGGCAATCCGACACGAAGGCCGGACACATGACGAGGACGTTTTTGGCGCCCTCGCTAGGGAGTTCCTCGAGACGATCCGCCGTAGCGGGTTTGAGCCAGGCATCGGGGCCGACCCGAGACTGAAAGGTCACCTCGTACTGATCCTCCGAGAGCCCGACACGGTCGGCGAAGGCCCAGGTCGTGGCGTGGACCTGATGGCGGTAGCACATCGCCTGGGCGGGATGGGTCTTCTTGCAGCAGTCGTCCATCTTCAGACAGTAGCATCCGGAGGGATCGCGCTTGGTGATCTGGCGCTCCGGGACGCCGTGGTAGCTGAAGAGAATTTTGTCGAAATCGCGCTCCAGATACGCCCCGGCGCTGTCGACGAGCGCATCGATGTAGTCGTCGTCGTCATAGAAGGGCGGCTGGACGGTCAAATCGAGCGATCGGTCGTGTTCGTCGACGACTTCCCGGGTCTTGGCGACGACCGTCTCGTAACTCGACATCGCATAGTGAGGATACAGCGGAATCAGGAAGATGTCTCGCACGCCCTGGTCGACGAGTTCGTCCACCCCCTTGGCAATCGAGGGTTTGCGATAGCGCATGCCGATGCTGATGGGGGCATCGACGCGCTCTCGGAGCTGGTCGGCGACGTTCTCGGTCGTGTTGATCAGGGGAGCCCCGTCGGATTCCCAGACTTCCTCGTATCCTTCGGCGGAATCGGCCGGACGAAACGGAAGGATGATCAGCTTGAGGACGGCCTGGCGGATCGGCCAGGGGACGTCGACGACGCGCGGATCCGAGAGAAACTCGTCGAGATACTCGCGCACGTCAGGCACTTCGGGGGAGTCGGGCGAGCCGAGATTGACCAGAAGCACACCGGAACGATCGAACGACGAATCAGCCATGGCGAGAGAGAGGCGAAAGTATCGAGTGGACGGGCGATATCGAGTCGAATAGTTCTATCGGCCTGCGGGTAGCTCGGCTGCAAGGGGTCGACGGACGGGCTAGAGAGGACGGTCGTAGATACG
>JAQCND010000290.1 GCA_028274765.1 Bradymonadaceae bacterium | reverse complement strand
AAATTTACGTTCGGTCTTGTGATCCCATCTCTAGGAGCACCGAGACACGGTCGTTCCACCATGGCCTAGTACCGCGATTACCATGGAGAGACATAACGGGAATGCGGGGGAACGCGTACGAGTTGTATTTTGGTTCATCCCCGTTTGATGCATCGAAGGCGTACGACAGCTTGACGCCCCCGGGACCGTGGCTAACGTCACGTTGTCCGGTCAGAGACCATTCTGCGAAGCCAGGCGGAGCATCGCACTATCCCCTCCGCCGATGTTTACAATGGATGATGAACGACAAGATCGAATAACAGATTCAGGAGGATACACGATGACCATCCAGCCACTCGACGATCGCATCCTCGTTCAGCGCATCGAGAACGAGGATCGCACCGACAGCGGCATTATTGTGCCGGAACAGGCGCAGGAGAAGCCCCAGCGCGGTGTCGTCCGCGCCGTCGGCCCGGGCAAGGTCGGCGAGTCGGGCGAGCGCGTCGAGCCCCAGGTGTCGGAGGACGATACCGTCCTCTTCGGCAAGTACTCGGGGACGGACGTGACGGTGCAGGGAGAAGAGCACCTGATTCTGCGCGAGAACGAAGTCCTCGCTATTCTCGAGGATTGAACGACCGCGAGACGTCGCTCGACGGCCGTTTCGGCGAGGGCGACGTCGACACGAGAGTCAACCACTGTTGAAATTGCGAATTTTCCAGAGGACCCAACTACAATGGCAGCCAAAGATATCATTTTCGACACGGATGTCCGCGAGAATATCATCGAGGGCATCGACAAGCTTTCGCGCTCGGTCGAAGTCACTCTCGGACCGCGCGGACGCAACGTCGTCATCGAGAAGGGCTTCGGCGCCCCGACGATCACCAAAGACGGCGTGACCGTCGCTGAAGAAGTCGATCTCGAAGAGCGCTTCGAGAACATGGGCGCTCAGCTCGTCAAAGAGGTCGCCTCCAAGACCTCCGACGAGGCCGGTGACGGCACGACGACGGCGACGCTCCTGGCCGAAGCCATCTTCCAGGAGGGTTCGAAGCTCGTCGCCGCCGGCCACAATCCGATGTCCATCAAGCGCGGCATCGACAAGGCCGTCGACGAGGTCGTCGACTACATCCGCGACACCTCGATCGAGACCCAAGACCGCGACCAGATCGCTCAGGTCGGCGCCATCTCGGCGAACAACGACCAGGCGGTCGGCGACCTCATCGCCGACGCCATGAGCGAGGTCGGCCGCGCCGGTGTCATCACCGTCGAAGAGGCCAGGGGACTCCACGACGAGCTCGAGTTCGTCGAGGGCATGGAGTTCGACCGCGGCTACCTGTCGCCCTATTTCGTGACGGACTCCGAGCGCATGGAAGTGCGCTTCGACGATCCGTTGATTCTGATCTTCGACGAAAAGATCGGAAGCATGCAGGATCTGCTGCCGGTGCTCGAGCAGGTCAACCAGCAGCAGAACAATCGTCCGCTCTTCATCATCGCCGAGGATGTCGAGGGCGAGGCCCTGGCGACGTTGGTCGTCAACAAGCTTCGCGGCGTGCTCGACGTCGCCGCCGTCAAGGCGCCCGGCTTCGGCGATCGCCGCCAGCAGATGCTCGAAGACATCGCAGCATTGACCGGCGGTCAGGTCATCAGCGAAGAGCGCGGCATGCAGCTCGAGAAGACCACGCTCGCCGACCTCGGAAGCTGTGACAGCATCACGGTGACCAAGGAAGGTACGACCGTCGTCGGCGGTCACGGTTCCGAGGCCAACATCCAGAGTCGCGTCAACCAGATCGAGACTCAGATATCGACGGCCTCGAGCGACTACGACCGCGAGAAGCTCGAAGAGCGCCGCGCCAAGCTCGTCGGAGGCGTCGCCGTCATCAAAGTCGGGGCCGCCACCGAAGTCGAGATGAAAGAGAAGAAGGCGCGTGTCGAAGACGCGCTCAACTCGACACGAGCGGCCGTCGAAGAGGGCGTCGTGCCCGGCGGCGGTGTCGCGCTGCTTCGTGCCTCCCAGCAGCTCGAAGATCTCGAGCTCGACGACGACGAGGAGCAGGCGGGCGTCGACATCATCCGCAGAGCCATCCAGAAGCCGATTCGGCAGATTGCCGAAAACGCCGACGAGGAAGGCTCGATCGTGGTCCAAGAGGTCCTCGAGAATTCCGGCAACTTCGGCTTCAACGCCCGCACGTTGGAGTACGAAGACCTCGTTGAAGGTGGTGTCATCGACCCGGCCAAGGTGACGCGCACGGCGCTTCAGAACGCCTCCAGCATCGCCGGTCTCATGCTCACCACCGAGGCCATGATCGCCGAGCCGGAGGGCGAAGGCGACGACGATTCCGGTGGCGGCCAGGGCGGCGGCATGCCCGGCGGCGCCGGTGGCATGGGCGGCATGGGCGGCATGGGCGGCATGGGCGGCATGGGCGGCATGATGTAATTGCCTCTCCGTCCCGCGCTCGTGCAACGCGCCCGAGCCTCGTCACTTTTGGACTCGGGCGGCCCTACCACGATCGCTGGCCTATCGATCAAACCCGCACTCGGCACGATGCCGGGTGCGGGTTTTTTGATCTGTTGCAGGGCCGAGCTCGAGCGTGCTAATCTTCGGCATGGTGCCCGAGCATCTCCGAATTCAAACTGCCCGAGAGGAGAACATCATTCAGACCGATGAGTGAACCGACGGATGCGCTCCGACAGTATCTCTCTCCGGGACGGCTCCTGAACGATCGCTATCAAATCGAGCAGGAGCAGGACGCTGGTTCGTTCGGCGCAATTTATCGGGCGCGCGACCTCGACACCGGACGCGAGTGCGCCATCAAGGCACTTCCCCCGATGGGCGAGGGGCACGCGGACGAAACCTCCGTGGGGCGATTCGAACGCGAGATGCGCGTCATCGAGCAACTCGATCACCCGTCGCTGGTCGAGCTCTTCGATTACGAACGCACCGAGTCCGGCATCGCCTACATGGTGTTGGAGTACATCGAGGGCCGAGACCTCGATGCATGGCTCGACGATGAAGGGGCGATGTCACTCGATGGGGGACTGACGGTCACGCACCAGCTCGTCGAGGGATTGGGGGTCGCCCACGGCGAGGGCGTGATCCACCGCGATCTCAAGCCCGGCAACATCATGGTCGTCTCGACGGCGATGGGGCATCGGGCCAAGCTCCTGGATTTCGGGATGGCCAAGCTCCTCGATACGCTCGGCGACCATACGATCGTCGATCTAACCCGCGAGGGGACGGCCGTGGGCACGCCCCGGTACATTGCGCCCGAGCAGGCCAAAGGCAGCGACGAGATCGGGCCCGCGACCGATCTTTATGCGCTCGGACTGCTGATGTACGAGCTACTGACAGGGGACAAGGCCGTCCAGTCGGATACCATCGAGGGCGCACTTCGGCGTCATCTCACGCCCGAGCCCATTTCGATGCCGAACCTCGAGGCACTCCCCGATGCGATCGGCGACCTGATCCGCCACATGACTCGAAAGGACCATGACGCACGACTGCAATCGGCCTCTCGGGTGAGCCAACGGCTCGAAGCGATGGCGGAGACACCGATGGCGGCCGACGCCTCGACCGAGAGCGACGCACTGTTCGGTCCTCCGCTGGGCGCCGACGACTTCGATACGCCCGACCAGTCCGCTCCGTCCGAATCCTCGCCCTCCGGGACGAACGCAGACTCCCCTTCATCGCCCGATGCCCCCGAAACCCCTTCGCGGCCCTCTCCCTCCCCCTCGTCGCCTCCCGACCTTCCCGACGACGTCTCCCCGTCGAGTCCCCGAGACGACACCTCGTCGTCGAGTCTTCAAAACGACGCGGCGGAGTCGGAACATGCCTCGGAGACGAATACGTCGTCCGGTACTAGCCACTCGCCCGAGCGCGACGCATCTTCACCCGACTCGAAGCCGCCCCCTCCGTTCGAAGCGAGCCCCGACGACGAGGATTCTCTCGAAGTCGACTGGGACCACTACGAACAGTCGGAGTCCATCACGCGAAGCCCGGACGTCGATCCCAATCCCGGGCGTTCGCGCCATGTCTCCAGGGGCACCAGCGGCATGATGCTCGTGGTCGTCGCGCTCCCCTTTGCGCTCGCGATCGCCTTCATGACGATTTCGGCGCAATGCGCCGGCTGGCATCCGATCTTCCGTAGTATCATGGGACTCGCACCCGTCTGGGTCGGGCTCGTCGGGAGCCGTTTCGATCAGGGAGAGAGAGAGGCGCGATTCGTGCGTGTCGCGCTCGTCGCCTCGGTCGCGGGGATCTTCGCAGCTCACCTCGTCGGAGTTACGGCTCTCGCTCGCCAGCTCTGGGAAAACCCCGTGTGGTTCCTGGCCCCGGTCGAAGACGTACCCGTCATCGGAGCACTCGCCGACGGTATCGCCTGGATCTCGAGGCAATATGCCATGCTCCTGGGATCGTGGTTCGGAGGCGGCGGCGAACTCGGAACACTCCCATGAGAGGAGACGTCCCGTCGAACGCGTCGCATGATCGCAGTCTCCCGGCATGCTCGCCCAGAGTGTAGTCAGCCGTCTTCGCGATGATTCGAGATATCTCCGGGCGATCATCTACCGACGGAATATTTTGTCGCTTGGAGCTGTTTCGATGTAACTGAATATGAGAAACGTCTCTCCTCCTGGCGGTTATCGCTCATCTTCGATGACTCATCCCATGCTAAACCGGGAGAGATAAGCCCGTATACGGGTGAGAGACGTATCCCATGACGACGTTTCTCGACTTGATCATGTGACATCAAAGCACTATTGCACACGCTCGCCTACCTACTCGCAGGGAATTTAGTTTCAGAGGAGCCCTCATGCATTGCTGGAGACGCATCTTCGTCGCAACGACTTGTTTGCTGGTGCTCGGAGCCGGGTGCAAAAAGTCCGATTCCAACGATTCTGAGAGCGCCAAAGCCGAATCCCCTTCCAAAGACAATCAGAAGAACAAGGACAAAACTAAATCGACCTCCAAGACCAAATCTGACGACAGTGACAAGAGCGGCCAAGACCTCCCCTTCGAAGCGACCGGTCCCGTCGCGAAAGTCAACGGGACGGAGATTTCGGCCAAGGCTTACAACGACATCGTTCGCAAGGTCGCGGGGCGCATGCGTCGAGGCATGCCAAAACGCATGGTGGACAAGTTCAAAAAGCGGTCCCTCAAACAGGCCGTCGACAAGCATCTCATCGACAAAGAGATCGAGAAAGAGGGCATCGAAGTCACCGACAAGGAGATCGAGCAGGAGTTTCAGCAGTTCAAAGAGCAGTTCCCGGAAGGCAAAAGCATCGATTCGTTCCTGAAGATGCGCAACACCGACAGAGAGGGGCTCAAAGAGAGCATGCGCGACAAGCTCGCGCTGGAAAAGCTCCTCAAGAAGCGGAAGGGCGTCGAGATCACCGAAGAGGATCTCAAAAAATACTACGAGAACAACTCTTCGGAGTTCGAGCAAAAGGAGCAGGTCAAGGCGAGCCACATCCTGCTCAAAGCCAAAAAAGACGCCAAAGACAAGAAAATCAAAAAGACGCGCAAGAAGGCTGAGAAACTCGCGAAGAAGGCCAAGAAGTCCGACACCGACTTCGCCAAGCTGGCGCGAGAGAATTCCGAGGGACCGACCTCCAAGAAGGGGGGCGACCTCGGTTACTTCACTCGTGACAAGATGGTCTCGGAGTTTTCGGACAAGGCGTTCTCGATGAAAAACGGTGACATCGCCGGCCCCGTCAAGACGCGCTTCGGCTTTCACATCATCAAGCGCACCGGCCACAAAGAAGCGGGTAAAAAGTCATTTGACGAGGCCAAAAACGAGATCCGAGCGAAGCTCGAGAAGCGCAAAATCGGCAAGGCCATGAAGAAGTTCACCAAAGAGCTCCGCGGGAAGGCGGACGTCAAAGAGATGCCCGACAACATCAAGGTCAACGTCGAGCCCTCCAAGAGACGAGGCGGAGGCCTCGGCGCCATGGGAGGCGGAGGCGGCAGCAAGAAGATGCAGCTCAAGAAACTCAAAAAGAAGCTCAAGAAACGACAGCAGCGAAAGCAACAGCAAAAATCCGGCCAGGGTGGAGGCGGACAGTAATCCGACGACCGGGCGGCGGGAGACTTTGCTCCTCCCTCCGCCCTCGGATTTCGAACGATGCCACTCAGACCCCGGATGGTTCGCGCCATCCGGGGTTTGGGTATGGATGGGGAAGCCGACGGCGCGAGTCCTCGGAAGCGATGCCTTGTGAGCGGGAGGCGATTCTCGGAGACAAATCGTATTGGTGGCTACTTCGACAGGACATGGCCATCGATAAAAGAAAGTCCCTCGTGTGTGCGCAGATAAGCTCGTCCCCGTTGTGGCCGCGGCCGAAATGGCCCCGACCGGAGGAGAGTGCTCGTCCAGCTCGAGGGCTATGAAGATTCAACTTTTCGAGGGATATGGGGGGGCATGCGTGTTCGCTTTGGCATATTCCCTCCGTTGAAGCGGCTATCTTCCAAGTTTCCGAAGGGGGCGGCAGCGGATAGCTCCGGTCGGAAGCCCGGCGTCCAAGTGTTGATATCTACCACATTCGAGCTCCGAAGGGGCGGCAGTACGCCAAAACGAACACGAGTGGGAAGTCCCCCATCGAGGATTCATGCTCGACCGGCGGAGCGATCGGAAAAGACGAGCCAGAAAGGCG
>JAQCND010000288.1 GCA_028274765.1 Bradymonadaceae bacterium | reverse complement strand
CCAGACGAGGGACTGACCGCTCGCAACTTCTTCGATGCCATACTGGGGGCGACCTTCGAGTTGATGGCCGATCTCATGGGGCGAGAGAACGCCAAGCGCTACTTCCCCCTGATCGCCACGCTCTCGGTCTTCATCCTCATCTGCAACCTGCTCGGACTCGTGCCCGGCATGATTCCGCCGACTCAGAATCTGAACATGCCGATCGCGATGTCCGTGTCGGTCTTTATCTACTACAACCTCGTCGGGCTCTCTCGCCACGGAGCTGGATACCTCGAGGAGTTCACGGGCCCCGAGCTCGGGATGAATATCGTCATCTCGTTCGGGATGTCTCTGCTGCTGTTCGTCATCGAGGTTGTCGGGCATCTGGCGCGGCCGCTGAGCCTCGCCGTGCGCCTGTCGGGCAACATGACCGCCGACCACCAAGTGCTATTTGCCTTCGGTGAGGTGGGATCGCTGATTTTCAGCGGGCCCCTCCTCATGCCGATCCCCTTCCTGTTTCTCGGATTGATCATCTCGATCATCCAGACTCTCGTCTTCGCCCTGCTCTCGGCCGTCTACATCGCGCTGGCCATCGAGCAGCACTGATGAGATGAAGGGATTCGCTTTCGCTTCGCTTTGTTCATCCATGCGTTCGGTTGCCTTCGGGTTCGGACGCAGTATGACTACCAGGAGGTTGAGTCTATGTTGAAGAAAAAGACCTTCGCATTTCTGGGAACGTTTGCCGTCATCGGGCTCTGGAGCGCTACGGCCTTCGCCGCCGACGGCGCCTCGGCCAACGGCTTCTCGATGTTCGCCTGGTTCGCCATGTCGGCCGGCTTCGGCATCGGCATCGCCGCCTTCGGTGGCGCCTACGGTCAGGGGCAGGCGGCGTCCGCCGCCCTCGAAGGGATCGCTCGCAATCCGAACGCCTCGGACGAGATCTTCACGCCGCTGATTCTCGCGCTCGCGCTCATCGAGTCGCTGGTGATTTACGCGCTTCTGATCGCATTTCTCCTCTGGCTGAAAATCGACGTCACCGCACTCGCGCTCGGCGGCTGATCTCCGCGCCATCCGACCACGATCGGTGCCGATTCCCCCGTCGCTTCGTCGTGGCGGGGGGATTTTTTTGGGGTCCCCACTCCCCCGTGGCATGTCGTCGGGGACGGGTCGTCTGTACTCGAGCAACTACTGCTCGCCAGCTTGAAGCTCGAGCGTCTCTTCGAACGCGATGTCTCGGGAATCACCGTCGTCGGTCCGTCCGTCCGACTCGGCCTCGATTGCTTCGAGCCACGGGTCGAACATAACGGGAAGCGGCCGCTCGACGTCGAGGCGCAATCGGGAGCGCTCGAGGTCGTGCTGGAGCGATTCCAGGGTGTCGCGCACCTCGAGAGCCGATTGCGGCCGGTCCCCGGGGAAAGTCTCGAGCATACGGTCGACCAGTGCGACGAGTGCCTTCGGCAAAGCCCGAGCCTCGTCGGCATTCGCCTCCTCGGCTGGCTGGCGGTATGTCTCGCGCAAATCGCGTGTATCGACCTCGGTCCGGCGGATCAGAAAATCCGAGGGGCGATCGACCTCGAAGGGAAATTCGCCGGTCAGCATGCGAAACATGATGACCCCGAGGGCGTAGAGATCGGAGGGTTCGGTCACCGTGCGTCCCTCCGTCTGCTCGGGAGCCATGTAGTACGCCGTGCCGCAGATGTCTCCATCTTCCGTCAGGCGCTCGTCGGCGGGCTGGACGACGTGGGCAATTCCAAAGTCGAGCACCGTCACCTGGAGTCGGCCGTCCCCCAGCGCCGAGAGCATCAGATTGTCGGGTTTGAGGTCCCGATGCACGACTTGCTTGCGGTGTGAAGCGGCGAGGGCGTTGCACGCCTGTCGAGCCACCTCGATCGCCAATGGAGGCGCCAGTCGCCATCCTCGCTCCAGCAGATATTCCAGCGACAGTCCCTCGACGAGCTCCATGACGAGATAGAGCAGTTCCCGAGGTGCCTCGCGCCCGAAATCGATCATGTTGACGATGTTGGGGTGCGAGAACTCCGAGACGACGCGAGCTTCTCGATGAAAGCGCTGGACGATCGTATCCTTCTCGAGATGCTCCGAGCGCAGGATCTTGACGGCGACATCTCGTCCGAGCGGCGTCTGAACGCCGTGGTAGACGCGTCCCATCGTCCCGCTCCCGAGGAGCCGCTTGAGTTGAAAACGCCCCTCGAGCGAGGTCCCCACCAGCGGCCCGGAGCCGGTCTCGAGATCGGGGCCGTAGTAGATGTGAAGGGACTCGTCGTGTTCCGGGCACGTGCGATGGACCGAAGGCTCGAACGTCGCTCCGCAGTCGGGGCAAAAGGCCTGTAAGATGTCTTTGGATTCGGGCATCGTCTCGGTCGGCGGGGATGTCGGAGGATGAGAGAGCTGGCCTTCGACCTCGCTGTACGTTGCGAGCTCCGTACGCGCGAGCTTCCACGCATACACTGCACAGTATCCATCTCATATACACGACCCCGACGAGTCAATATCGTCGACTCCCGAGGGTCACCTAGAGCCGCCTCTCACGGGGTAGTATACGTCCCGGAGGGGATACGCGGGCCTGTTCTCCATCATACGAGTCGGTCGGGCCGGGCACAAGGTTCGCACGATTCGACGCGGATGGGGCGAAAACCACGGTGATGGGGGGGGCATTCCGACGCTCTCGCCCCTCCGCGACTACGAGCCAGAGCGGGACGTTCGCAACAGATCGGGGATACCTGCCGACGATCTAACAACGGAGGGAGAGGGGTCGAGCTTCAGGCGGCTGAAGGGGCTCGATGCCGCCTCGAAGAATCGTGTATGGGCGTGCTTCGGACTACCCCTCCTCGGCCGGCGGTCGGCGGGCAGATCGCGCGCACTTCAGTGGGAAGCATAAAGGCGATCCGGAGGGGAATACGTGGGATGGTGTGGCTTGAGTTGGCAGATCAACTCGGATCTGGCGCATCCCCCCTCGAGGCCATCGGGGACTTCGTCTTTATCGAGGACGATCACCTCGACGGATTCAGATCATCTCGGCCCGCTCGATGCTCTCGCGGATCTCGGTGATGGCCTCCTCGTAGGAATCAGCGCCGAAAATCGAGCTGCCCGAGACGAATACGTCGGCGCCAGCCTGCCGGATGGCGTCGGCATTCGAGGGCGCGACGCCTCCGTCGACCTGAACGGGCAGAGCGCCGCGCCCGAGCCCCTCGAGCATGGCGTTGAGGTCGCGCAATTTCTGGAGGGTCGCCTGAATGAAATTCTGCCCCCCGAAGCCTGGATTGACGCTCATGACCAACATCATGTCGAGATCGCCGGCCAGATATTCGACCGGTGTCAGCGGCGTGGCGGGATTGAGGGCCAGCGACGCGGCTCCGCCGGCATCGCGGATGGACTGGGCGACGCGATGGGCGTGCTCGGTCGCTTCCGGGTGAAAGGAGACGATGTCGGCACCGGCCTCGACGAACTTCGCGGCGTAATCCTCTGGATTGTCGATCATGATGTGGACGTCCAGCACTTGGTCGGGAAACGTCTCCCGGAGGCGCCGCACGACTGGCAGTCCAATGGTAATGTTGGGGACGAAGTGGCCGTCCATCACGTCGACATGCAGCCAATCTCCGCCCGCGTCGAGCACGGCCCGACACTCGTCCGCCAGACGTGTGAAATCGGAGGAGAGGATCGAGGGAGCGATCACCGGATCGTGAGAGGCGCAGAGCACTGAAGACATGGTGTCGAGCGGTCGACGTACGAGTCAAGGAACATATCGAAGGCGAGCACTGTAAAAGATGTCCGAGTCGTCATCGAGCGGGTCGAGCCGCAGATCGCCCCGCTCGTCGAGTGTCCCCTCGACCTCGAAGTCGGCGGAGGGCTCGGCGCGCTCGAAATCCTCGCGCGACTCGAGGAGGCGATCGACCTGCTTGTATCCCTCCTCGCTGGTGAACGTACAGACGCTGTAGACGAGCACGCCCCCCGGCTCGACTCGATCGGCTCCGGCTTCGAGGAGTTCGCGTTGAAGAGCGACCAGCGACGGAATGTCCGATTCGTCGCGTCGCCAACGAACCTCGGGACGCCGCCGGAGCAGCCCCAGACTCGAACAGGGTGCGTCGATCAGGATGCGCTCGAACGTCTCGTCGTTCGACTCGGACCAGTTCTGAAGTTCGTCGGGATGGGACTCGATGCGCTGATGGAGGGCCGCCCCTTCGGCGGTCTCTTGGAGGTCGTCGAGTTTCCAGGCATCCGGCTCGACGGCTGCGACTTTGCCGCCGAGCCCGACGTCCAGCGCCAGCGATAGCGTCTTGCCCCCCCGTCCGGCACAGCCGTCCAGCACGGTATCGCCGCGCTCGGCCCCGACCCATCGCGTGATCCACTGACTCCCAATATCCTGAGCGATCCAGCGGTGGGCTCCGAGTCCCTCGCGGATCGTATCGGTCATCGAATCCACCCGGAACGCCGAGGTCGGGGCCTCGAGCGCCGTGATCTCCTCGAGCAGCGGGAGCATGTCGTGGGCCTCGTCCCGCAGCGGGCGTATGTACAGAGGTGGACGGTCGTTGAGTGCGTCGGCCAGCACCTCCGCCCGCTCGAACCCGAAGATCTGAATCATGCGGTTGGTGATCCAGTTGGGGAGCGAATAGCGCTGGCCGAGATAGCGAACCGGCTTGCGGTCGAGGTCGGCCTCGTCCCACCACTCGAGTGTGTCGGCCTCGTCGGCGATCGTCCGGAGGACGGCGTTGACGAGACTACCGGCCCGCGGTTCGCCACGGTTCTGGTTCAACTCGACCGATTCGTCGACCGCCGCGTGGTCGGGGATGCGCGACAGAAAGACGATCTGATAGGCTCCGAGCCGGAGGATACGGTGTACCTCGTCGTCGAGCGAATCGACACCTCCGTGGACGGCCTCGTCGAGGATGACGTCCAGTGAACGGCGCCGCGCGAGGGTCCCGTAGACGAGCTCCGTGGCGAGTCCGCGATCCTTGTCGCCGAGCTCGGCGCGATCGAGTTCGGCATCGAGGGCCCGGTCGCTGAAGGCTCCCGACTCGTCGATGCGTTCGAGTACGTCGAATGCGAGCTGTCGAGCAGACACGATGTATTTACTCCCGGTTCGACTCGAAGCGATCGCCCGCCTCGATGTCGTATCCATTCAGAAAATCGTCGACCTCCATGGCGCGCCGCCCCGCTGCCTGGAGCTCGAGAATCTCGATGGCTCCCTCGCCGCAGGCGACGACGAGCCGACCCTCGGTAGCGTCGGCTTCGAGGACTTTGCCGGGATCGCCCATGTCGCTCGGGGCGTCGGCCGGTCGGGCCAGCTGAAAAGAAATGCGCGTCCGTTCGTCGTCGCGGCGATGGAAGCTGTAGGTGCCGGGCCAGGGATGGAAGCCTCGAATGCGATCGGCTACCCGATCGGCGGGTTCGGTCCAGTCGAGCTCGCCGTCCGACTTCGAGAGTTTGGGGGCGTAGGTGGCCTTCGAGTCGTCCTGAGGGCTGGGATCGAGTTCGTCGCGATCGAGTCCGTTGAGGGCTTCGACAATCAAGTGGGCGCCCAGCTCCGAGAGACGATCGTGCAGTTGTTCGGCCGTCTCGAGTGGATCGATCTCGACGGTCTCGTCCAGCAACACGGGGCCCGTGTCGAGAGCGGGCTCCATCTCCATGATGCTGACGCCGGTCTCGTCTTCGCCTTCGACGATCGCCCAGTTGATCGGGGCGGCTCCCCGGTATTTGGGGAGCAGCGAGGCGTGGATGTTGATGCATCCGAACGGCGGAAGCTCGAGGAGCCCCTCCGGTAGAATCTGGCCGTACGCCGCCACGACGAGGACGTCGGGCTCGAACGATTGAATCTGTTCCAGCGATGACTCGCTTCCGACAGTCTCGGGCTGATGGACCGGGAGATCGCTCGATTGAGCCGCCCGCTTGACGGGGGGAGGCTGGGGCTCGCCGCTTCGACCTCGGGCGCGGTCGGGATTGGTGATGACACCGGTCACGCGATGCTGGCTCTCGTCGATGCTCTCCAGCGCAGGGACGGCAAACTCAGGGGTCCCCGCGAAGACGACGCGCAATCCATTCAAATCTCCGGCCTGTGCCATGATGGGTTCGTCCTCGATCGAGAGTCGTTGATCTCAGTGGCATCGATTCATGGATACTGATCGCCTCCACTTCAAGGAGACGAGGGCGCGAGCGGTGAAGATACATGCTCGCCCCCCGCGGAACGCTCGTCGCGAGATGCTCAGGTGCTTGATTCTCGCTTCTTGCGCTTTTTCTGGCGTGTCATTTTCGAGCGAATCTTGCGATATTCGCGGCGCGCCATGCGACGTTTGGTCGGGGTCATCTGCTCCAAAAAGAGGACGCCGTCGAGGTGGTCGATCTCGTGCTGGAGCGCGACGGCCAAGAGTCCCTCGCTCTCGATTTCGTATCGCTCCCCCTCGCGGTTGGTGGCCTCGACCCGGACGCGCTCGGCGCGTTCGACCTCGCCGTACAGCCCCGGAAAACTCAGACATCCCTCCTCGCGCACGACGCTCCCCTCGACTTCGAGGATCTCGGGGTTGATCAATACGTGGAGCGCGTCCTGATGGTCGGGGCCACTCAGATCGATGACGGTAATGCGTTTGTTGACGCCCACTTGGGGGGCAGCCAGCCCGATGCCCTCGGCGTCGTACATCGTCTCGGCGAGGTCGTCGACGAGCTGACGAATCTCATCGTTTACCTCCTCGACGGGCTCACATTCGGTAGTTAGCGTATCGGAATCTTCAGGAAACAGCAGGATGTCGCGAACGGCCATGACAGTATACTCCGTGCTTCGAGTTCGGCGTGTGATTCGTCGACCGCTTGAGTCCCCCCTGTCCACGTCGCCGATCCCCCGTTACGTCCGGGTGGTGGCGTCGAGATACTGCTCGCGGAGGGTTTCGTCGCCGAGGACGGCCCGCGCATCGTCGAGCGCGTCGGCGATCTCCTCGAGGGCGTCGCTGTATGATCGGGCCAGCGACGGCTCGAGGTTGGAAGTGCGAAACTGATCGCGGAGCCGACGATGGGCTTCGAGGACGTCGCGTACGTCGGCCGACCGCTCGAGTTCCAGGATCGCAAAATAATCGTCGTGACGGACGGTTCGCAGTTTTCGATCAATGGCGGCCTCGTCGACGTCCGATCGCGATGCGGCCGAGTCCCGCTGGACGGTCTCATCCGGAGACGTCGGCGCGCGTGCCGAATGCGAGGCCTCTTCGTCCGACTCCTCGAGAGGCTCGACGACGTATCCATCGCCCTCGATACGTTCGTTGCGCTCCGACGAATCGGTGGACTCTTCGGCTTCGATGGTATCGAGCTCGGCCGTCTGAACATTCTCGGGCGAGGCAAGCTCGGGTTCGGTATCACCGGAGAGAGAGAAGTCGAGCTCGAAATGTGATTCGAGGCGCTCGCCGAGCCCGCCTCGGTCCGAGATCACGTCGACGTTGCTGTCGTCGAGACCTGGCCTGTCGTCGGCGGCCACGGCGATCGGTACCATCTGTCCCAGGGGACGTCCGCGAATGGCGGCCACGAGAGGCTCGAGGCGCTCGCTCCCGGCGGGTTCGGCAATGACCACCATGTCGGGCGAAAGTTCGTCGAACGCTCGGAGCGCTTCACCGGGGCGTTGGGCCGATCGGGCGGCGAGGCCGTCGTGTTCCCGGGCCGACAGGATGTCCTCCCATTCTCCGGCCTCGCGACCGATGACGAGCACGTGAATCACGGTGACAGACGACGTATCGAGACGGCAAGATGTCGGACGACGGCGTTCAAATGCGTTTCTGATAGATATGCCCTTCTTTGTGAATGCCGTAATCGTCCGGCAGGGCCTGCTCGATGTCGGCCTGTTCGTCATCCGGAATCGTCCAGTCCTGGTGTTCGGCGAAGATCTCGGCGAGTTTTTTGACGATGCGGAGCGAGCTCTCCTCGACGAGTCGATCCCGGAGCGGTTCTTCGACGATGTCGTCGTAATCCTGGTGTTCGAGAGCGTCGACCGCCAGAAACCGAATCGTCTCGTTCTGATCGCTGAGGAAGGGCACGAGATCGCGAGCCAATTCGCGGTCCCGGAGTTCGGTCGATTGAATCATCAGCTCCTGTTTTTTCTCCGGATTCTGCTGATAGGCGTCCGAACAGGTCTCGAGCAGCTCCCGGACGACGTCGAT
>JAQCND010000286.1 GCA_028274765.1 Bradymonadaceae bacterium | reverse complement strand
GAGTCTTGTCGACGTCGATCTGGGTCTCGGTGAGAACCACGTCTCGATACGAAAATCGCGGGCCCTCGGCGAGCATCTCCCCGCCCGAGGCGATCATGGTGTCGCCATCGAAGATGATGCGCCCCGATTCGTTGCCCAGGAGGTTGGCGTAGACGTAGCTGACCCCGAAGGCTCGCGAGCCGTCGACGACGAAGCGATTGCTGATCTCCTGTTTGCCAAAGGCGAAGTGGCTGGCCCTGGGATTGAGAATGACGTCGACGCCGCGCTCGGCCATGCGGGCCCCGGGACGGTCGGCCACCCAGGCGTCCTCGCAGATCTCGAAGCCAATGCGGACGTCGTCGCACTCGAAGTAGATGTCGCCGATGGGGACGGTGCGGTCGCCCACCGTGATCTCGGCTCGGGTGTCCTCCGGCCATGGTTTGAACCATCGGGGTTCGTAGTGGACGCCGTCGCCAGCCAGGTTGCGCTTGGCGACGAATCCGGCGATCTCGCCGTCCACCAGCAGACAGGAGGTGTTGTAGACGGCGCTCTGGTAGCGCACCGGAAGTCCGACCGAGACGATCATGCCGCGAGATTTCGGCGCGATCTCGCCGAGTACCTCCATCGCCCGTTCCGGAATCTCGGGCGACAGGAAGGCGTCCTCACAGCCGTAACCCGTGATGCAGAGCTCGGGGAGACACAGCAGACTGACGTCTCGCCGACGGGCGCGCTCGATGGCGCGAACGATCCGGTCGCGATTGCCGGACCAGTCGAGGGGCGTCTGATTGAGAGCCGCAGCCGCGACATTGACGAGTTTCATGGGTAGCCATCAGTTGGAGGACAGCCGAATACAGCGGGTTGAGGTCCCACGTCTAGCCGATACGAGACGATCGTCCAAGAAAGACCGACGACGAAGTCCGCCCTGGGCGGAACCAACGCCGACGGCCCCAACATTCCCGAGATGACGTAGATGGTCGCGCACGGCCCCTTTCCCGAGCCCGAACTCGGTCGACGGACACACGATGTGCGTCGAAAGCCAATGGCTCGGCGGTGCTCGTCGCCGAAGCGAGGAAGGGGCGAACCTCGATACGTTGGAATGCATCGCCCCCGAGGCGTGTTTCGGTGCACGGATAAAAGATGATTGACATGCTCCTCTAGCTCTCCCGCGCCGAAACGTGCCCGAGACGTTCGATCACGAAGCTGCCCTCGAGACGATCCCCCACGAACCCGGCTGTTATCTGATGAAAGACGACGAGGGCCGGGTCATCTACGTCGGCAAATCGAAGGATCTCTACAACCGAGTTCGAAGCTACTTCCAGGCATCCGGCGACACCCGGGCGTTCGTCTCGCGGTTGCCGGTGTTGCTCTCGGAGATCGAGACGATCATCACCTCCAATGAAAAGGAGGCGCTGATCCTCGAGAACACGCTCATCAAGAAATACGAACCGCGGTTCAACGTCCGACTCAAGGACGACAAGAACTTTCTGTCACTGCGGATCGCCCGAGATCACGAGTGGCCGCGCGTCGAGATCGTTCGCCAACAGAAAGAGGACGACGAGGCGCGCTATTTTGGCCCCTACAGCTCGGCGACAGCGATTCGCGATACGCTCGACGTCGTCAACAAACACTTCAAACTCCGGACCTGTCCGGACTCGGTGCTCGACAGTCGCGATCGCCCCTGCCTCCAGCACCAAATCGATCGATGTCCGGCGCCCTGCGTCTTCGATATCGACCGCGGCGAGTACATGGAACAACTCGAAGACGCCATCATGTTTTTGGAGGGTCGAGGTGACGAACTCGTCGAGGAACTTCGGCAGAAGATGCACGAGGCCAGCGACGATCTGGAATTCGAGCTCGCCGCCCGCTATCGCGACCAGCTTCGGGCGATCGAACAGGTGCTCGAACGCCAGGCGGCCGTCAACGCCGAGTACGTCGACCGCGACGTCTTCGGGTTCTATCGGGACGGAGATCGCGTGGCGCTCGACGTGCTCTACGTCCGAGACGGCACGCTCCAGGGCGCCGATTCGTTCGCTTACGAAGATCAGGAGGTCTCCGACGAAGCAATTCTGTCGAGCTTCTTGAATCTCTACTACAGCTCCGAGCCCCACGTCCCGAGCGACATCCTGCTGCCGATGGCGCTCTCCCGCTCGGAACTCGAGGCCTTCGAGGCGATCCTCGAGGACATGACCGATCACGACGTCGAAATCGGGGCGCCGACCTCCAAAGAAGAACGAGATCTCGTGGCGACGGCCAAACGCAACGCCGAACAGACCTATCAGAGTCGATACGAGCGCGAGGTGCAGCAGCGCGAGCTCCTCGAGGATCTCCGAGATGAACTCGACCTCCAGAATCTCCCGGTGCTCATTGAATGCTACGACATCTCGAACCTCCAGGGCGACCACATCGTCGCCTCCAAAGTCGCGTTCCGAGAAGCCGAACCCGACAAGGAGCAGTATCGCCACTACAAGATGCGCGACGTCGACTCACAGGACGATTTTGCCAGTATGCGCGAAGTCCTCGAACGACGTTTGCGTAAAGTGGCCGACGGCACCGAGGAGGCCCCGGACTTGCTCGTCATCGATGGCGGCAAGGGCCAGCTCGGGCAGGCGACGGCCGTCCTCCGGGAGCTGGGACTCCATCAGATCGATGCCATCTCCCTGGCCAAGAGCCGCGACGATCGCATGGGGCCCGACTCGTTCGAGCGCGTGAAATCACCGGAGCGCATTTTCTGCCCCGAGCGAAGCGACCCCGTGGTGTTGGATCAAAACAGCGCCGAGATGCATCTGCTCCAACGATTGCGCGACGAAGCTCATCGCTTTGCCGTCAAGTACCACGAAAACGTGCGTCGGAGCGAGAAGTTTCAGTCGAGCCTCGATCAAATCCCCGGGGTCGGCACGAAGACCAAACGTCGCCTGCTGAAGCACTTTGGAGGGCTCGACCCCATCAAAGAGGCGTCGATCGACGAATTGACCGACGTCTCCCGGATCGGCGAGTCGCGAGCCGAGACGATTCGCGATTTCTTCGAAGAATCTGCTTAGATGTCGTCGCCGGCCTCTACGTCGATACGACCGATTGCACTCACATATACGGACATGTTCACTCGATTGCATCTCTCGCAATCTCGATGATAGAGAGAGTATCATCTAGGTTCTCGATCCACTCGTTCGTCTCCCAACCTTCCCATCTCGGAGTACTTACTATGACACAACGCTGGACGCGCCTCTATGGTCTCGTTGCCACCCTCGGCTCATTCGCCCTGCTGGCGGGATGTGCCTCGTCTCCAGACATCCCGGAGGACTCCGAGCAGACGGAGTACCAGTCGAGCCGGGGTTCGGAGAGTGATTCGAGCGCCTCGGGCGGGGGCAGCCAGGAGGGATCGATGCCGACGACGGGGCAAGCCAGGATGGGGGGCGAACAGACTCGAGGCGGGAAGAAGGGACTTCCCCAAGCTACGGGCCCGATCGCTCATGTCGACGGTGAACCGATTCCGGCCGATCGTTTCAACCGAGAAATGAAGAAGGTCGCGCGGAGCAAACAATTTCCGCCGAAACTCGTGCGCAAGTTCCAGAGCCGTCTGGTCGACAAA
>JAQCND010000285.1 GCA_028274765.1 Bradymonadaceae bacterium | reverse complement strand
TTCGATGGGGAGCGAACGTCGACAGTATCGCAAAGCGCGAGGAGCCCCCCGGCTCCCCTCGGAGAGACGAGACGTTCATTCCAGCGCCTCGTAGATCGAGCTGGCGAGCGCATCGACGCGAGCGATGTAGTCCTGATCGGGTCGCGCATGTCCCTGTGAAGTGACAACGCTCGCATCGGTTTTGCCTGCGATGCGCTCGACGACAGCGCTCGGATAATACTCCATCTTCAATATCAGATCGAGGTCTCGAGACTGCATCGTCTCGATCACCTGTTTGACGTGTTCGGGGCTGGGCTCGACACCGGGTTTGGGTTCGACGGCGATCGCTCGTTCGAGATCGAGCCAATCGAGTACGTAGATCCACGCTTCGTGATAGACGACGATCTCTCGCTTTGAATCGGAGAGTTCGGCGAAGCGTTTCTTCCACTTGCGCGCTGTTTCCAGGCACTCTTTGGCAAACGATCGACTGCGTGTTTCGTAGTACTCACTGTGGTCCGGATTGATCTCACCGAGCCGATTGCCCAATGCGATCGCGACTCGCGCCATCTGATCGGGGGCGAGCGTGTAGTGAGGGTTGCCCTCCGGGTGAACGTCTCCCATCTGACGGGAGATCTCCGTTTGGGGCACCTCCTTGCGTTCGACGACGGTCGACGCATCGAAGTACCCCGGTTCGCCCTGTTGAACTGCCCCGTTTCGGCTGTTGTCGAGCAGGGTCGGGAGCCAGCCGATCTCGAGCGACATCCCATTCAGGACGAGAAGATCGGCCTGTGCAACGTCTTTGAGGTAGCTCGGTTTCGCACTGACGAAGTGAGGGTCCTCCTGGGGAGCCGCCAGTGTCGTGACCTCGACGTGCTTTCCGCCGACCGCACGTGCGGCCGCACCGAGATCGCCGAGCGTGGCGGCCACTCGGACCTTCGCATCGGCGCTCTGGGGCACGAGAAGGATCGAAGCGAAGAATACAGCGACGAGTCCAGCTTGTTTCATCTTCATGAGTCTTCTCCCTGATTCGATAGAACAGATGAAGAGATCTCGGCGGCCGACCGCCATCTCGAGACGACGACCGGCCGAGCGGTACGAGCGCAATCACTTCTTCTTGAAGGCCGGACCGTTCAGCGGGACCACGACGAGCGTCGCCTGCTCGCGGTCGATCGGCCCGAGGGTCACGTCGTAGGACTGGGCCTCCATCTCGAAGACCTTGCTGTATTCGAGACCCTGGTCGCATTGGTACTCGTTGGAGCCGACGGTCGAGAGATCGTTGGACGAGTCCGCCGCAGTGGCGCTCATCGGCACGTCTCGGACGGTGTGGAAGTGAATCTTTTTGGTCTCTCCGTCGGCGATGGCTTCACGCCCCTCTTCGGCGGCGTCGAACCGAACCGTCCCCGAGTACGTCCCGTTGCCATCCTCGTCGAGCGCAACCGTGTAGGTTTTGGCGAACTGGACGGTCGGCGCGTCGGAGCCGGAGGCGGTGGCGTCGACCTCGATGGGGGTTTCGGCACAGACGTGCCAGCAGGCGTGCTTCGCGGGCATCGATGCGGGTTTCTTCTGACAGTTGCCGCCTCCGCCACCTTTGCTCTCTCCGCTGTCGGCGGTCGTTCCGACGTCTGCGGTCGTGTTCGCGTCTCCCCCGCCTCCATCGTCGGAGCCGCAACCGACGGCGAGGCCGGGCACGATCAGGAGGGCGGCGAGACAGGTGAGCAGGCGAGTACGCATTCGTCCGTGTTCAGTGTTCCGATACATCCGTATCTCCTGGTTGATATCGAGTCGTCGCGATCGAGTGCAGTCTGATGATTCGAATCCGGCGGGTGCTCGCGTCGGCAGTCTTCGTCGTGGTTTACATCGCATCTCCTCGTAGACGT
>JAQCND010000276.1 GCA_028274765.1 Bradymonadaceae bacterium | reverse complement strand
GCTGATGGGACATGCTCGGCGCCTTCCGCCGCCAGATGGAGGGCGAGGGGTGATGACAAACCCCGACTGAAGAGGGTATCGGACCACTCATGTCTCGTCTGACGACACGTCGGAGCGAAAGGCCGCGTAGAATGGTGAAAGTCCAGTGTAAAATACCGACAATTCAATCGCATTCGAGCATGCACGGGCTTCGAGCCTCGAAAACCGGTCTTCGAAGCACGCTCGACGGCTCTTCATCTCCATTCCCAACTCCCCATTCCCTCCTTCCCGTTCCCTTGCCCCCGCCGAACGGAGGTTGAACAAAAGGGGCGAATTTGCCACACACCTGAATCGATCTTCCGTCGAGTTCCCTCCCGACCCGACTTCCATGCAACAGTTCGAGCTCGATCGTCTCAACGACCAACAGCGCCGGGCCGTCGAGCATATCGAGGGTCCACTCTTGATTCTGGCCGGGGCAGGGAGCGGCAAGACGCGCGTTATCACCAATCGCGTCGCGCATCTGATCCAGCGCGGCATCGATCCGTCGCACATCCTCGCGGTGAGTTTCACCAACAAGGCCGCCGACGAGATGCGGGAGCGCGTCGCCGAACTGACGGGTCCGGAGATGGCGGCCGACGCCCACCTTTCGACCTTTCACAGTCTCGGGGCCGACATTCTCCGGCGCGATATCGAGGCGCTCGGCTACAGCCGGCCCTTCACGATTCTCGATCAATCCGAGCGGCTCGAGGTCGTCGAGGACGTCATGGACGAACTCGACCTCGAGATCGGGGGAGACGAAGGGCCGTCGGCCCGCCAAATCGCCTCGATCATCAGCGACGCCAAGATGGCGTGTAACGAGCCCGACTCGCTGGAGGGCTCCAACTACAATCGCAAGTACTTGCTCGCCCAGCGTGTCTACGAGCGCTATCTTCGGGCGCTTCGTGGGCTCAACGCCGTCGACTTCGATGACTTGATCCGTCTGCCGATCGAGTTGTTTCGCGAGCACGAGGACATTCGCCTCAAGTACAGCGATCGGTTTCGCTACGTGATGGTCGACGAGTATCAGGATACCAACGAGACCCAGCTCATCTTTCTGCGCGAGCTGGTCAAGGATCATCACAATCTCTGTGTGGTCGGCGACGACGATCAGAGCATCTACGGATTTCGGGGCGCGCTGGCCGACAACATCCTGCGGTTCGAGGACGAATTCGAGGACGCCGAGGTCATCAAACTCGAGCAAAACTACCGCTCGACCAACAACATCCTCCAGGCAGCCAACGCCCTCATCGAACACAACCCCTCGCGCAAGGACAAGCGGCTCTGGAGCGACAAGGGCGACGGCTCGGCCATCGCCTACGTGGCCTGCGAGGATGGCGACGAGGAAGCCGATTACGTGGCGGCCGAGATCAAGCGGATGCGCAACCACTATCGCCTCGACTGGTCGGATGTGGCCATTCTCTACCGGGTCAATCCCCAGTCACAGCCGTTCGAGAAGGTCCTCGGGCGCCAGAACATCCCCCACCAGGTGCGGGGGTCGACGGAGTTTTTCAATCGGCGCGAGATCAAGGACTTCGTGGCGCATCTGAAAGTGGCGCTCAATCCGAAAGACGAGATCAGCCTCCGGCGCATCGTCAGTGCCAAACACGGGATCGGCCCGACGCTTCTGGAACGATTCAGCGACTACGCCTCGCGCCACGATCTGGAGCTGTTCGAGGCGCTCGAGGCAATCGTCGAGAACCCGTCCAAGATCGATCGACTCGGCCGCTCGAACTCCAAGCATCTCCGAGATTTCGTCGAGACGATCCAGACCTACCACGAGGAACTGACGCACGCCGAACGCGACGGCGAACCGACCGCCGATCTCGTCTCGGAGCTGTTCGACGACAGCGGGCTCAGAAGCCGGATCCGACGGCGGGAGGACGAAAACCACCGGGCTCGCCAGCGCGTCGGCAACGTCGAGGAACTGATCGAATCGCTGGAGGCCTTCGAGTCCAACAGCGAGGCCGGACTCCGGGGGTTTCTCGAACACATCACGCTCGACCAGAGCGACCCGGCCGACGACGAAGAGGACCGCGACGCCGTCCAGTTGATGACGATCCATTCGGCGAAGGGACTGGAATTTCCCGCCGTCTTTCTGGTTGGTATGGAGGAAAAGTATCTCCCTCATCGTGAAAACATGCGCGGTCGGGACGTCCACGAGGAGCGTCGGCTCGCCTACGTCGGCATGACCCGGGCCGAACGGCATCTCACCCTGACCTCGGCCGAGAAACGGTCGCGATACGGCGATACCCTCGAGCGCGAGCCGAGCCGCTTTCTCGAGGAGCTCCCCGACGACATCGTCGAGACCGATTGCGCCCGAGACCGCGAGAGTATGCGTGAGCAGCAGCGCGAACGCAATCAGAAGGGACTCGAAGCCCTACGCGACGAAATTTTCGACGATTGAGGCATGCGATCGCGGGCACGGGGGGGTATTGCTTGGAATGAACCCCCCGAAATCACATGTTGATAAACACTGCCGCATCGACGTGACTCACCCGTGGCGTCGAGATGACCCGACGCTGCCGACTCGCTTTCTCGACATTTCCTCTTCTTCAATGTCATGGATCGACGTCAGTTTCTGACGGCCGCTGGTTTCGCCGGACTCGGGGCGCTATTGCCCGGCCGGAGCTCGGCGATCGGCGATGCCTCGCGGACGACCATCGCCCGCGTCAAGTACGGAGTGGACTCCTGGGATGTGCGAGGATCGGGGATTCGTCGTTTGCTCCAGGAGGTCGACAAGCGCACGAGCATTTCCGTCGACCCCGATTATCCGACCATCCCACTCGACGACAAAACGCTGTTCGAGCACCCCTTCGCAACGATGATGGGGGAGAGCGATTTCGAGCCTCTCCCCACCTCGCAACTCGAAAAGCTCCGGACCTATCTGCAGTCCGGGGGCTTTCTCGTGGTCGATGCCTCGGAGGGGGTCCAGAAAGGACCGTTTTTCAAGTCCATCAAGCGCGATCTCGGTCGAGCATTTCCCGACCACGAACTGCGCCCCATCCCGTCGGACCACGTGCTCTACAAATCGTTCTACCTCATCGACGATCCGGTCGGCCGGATCGACATTTCGGACGAGCTGATCGGCCTCTTCGATTCCGATCGACTCTACGCCGTCATCCACCAGAACGATCTTTTCGGCGCCCTGTCTCAGGACAGTTTCGGCGAGTGGACGTACTCGGTGCGACCGGGAGGCGAGCAGCAGCGCGAGCGAGCGTTTCGACTCGGCATCAATCTGGTGATGTACGCGCTCTGCGTCAACTACAAGTCCGATCAGGTCCACGTCCCCTTCATCTTGAAACGCCGCAAATGGAAGGTCGACTGACGCCATGATGCAGTGGTTCGATGCTTACAACGAAGGGGACCTGCTCTGGCTCGGCAACTGGTCGCCGACCTGGCTGGTCGTCCTGGCGATTCTGGGACTCACCGTCATCCTCGTCAGCGCCTACGATCTCCGGACGCTCTCACCGTTTCGGCGCTGGATGCTCGTGGCGCTCCGGACGGCCGTCTACGGCCTGGCCGTATTGTTGTTGCTGGAGCCGGCCGTCTATTTGAAGCACGTCGAAACGATCAAAAACGACGTCGCGGTGCTAGTCGACACCAGTCGCACCATGTCGTTGAAGACCGATGGCGAGACAAACCGCTACGACCGCGTCGGTTCGGCGCTCGACGATCTCGAAGATACCTTCCAACGCCGCAGTGACGAGCACGAATTCGAGGTCCATCGTTTCGACAAGTCGATGACCTCGGCCTCGCGCGAAGGGCTGATCGACCACACACCCGAAGGGACCGAGAGCAATCTGAGCGGCGCGCTCCACCAGCTCCAAGATCAGTATGCGGACTCCGATCTCGGGGGCATCGTTCTGCTGACCGATGGCATCGACACGGGCGCAATCGGAGAACGCACACCACGAGGCGCCAAACTCGACACCGAAACGCGCCAACTTCTCGAAGAGTTCGACGCTCCGATCAATACCGTTTCGGCCGCACGCGCTTCGGAACTCAAGGATGCGGCCGTCGCCGAGGTCCAACACGACGATTTCGCCTTCGTGCACAACAAGGTCAGCATCGATGTGGTCGTGCAGGCCACGGGGCTCGGGCGCACCGAATTTCCCGTGACGCTCCGGCGCAAGGGTGAGCTCATCCAGACCCAACAACTGTCGGTGAAACCGGATCAGATGCGGTACGAACTCACCTTCGAGTTCGTGCCCCAGCAGATCGGCAAGGAGCTGTACTCCGTCTCGGTGCCCGAGTTCTCCGGGGAGGCTCTGCTTCAAAACAACGTCGCGCACTTCCTCCAGCCGGTGATCCGCGACAAGATTCGTGTGCTTCAGGTCGTCGGCCAACCGAGCTGGGACGAGCGCTTCACACGACGGTTGCTCAAGAAAAACCCCAATATCGATCTAATCAGCTTCTTCATCCTTCGCACCAACTCGAACGTACGCCTCGTCCCCCAGAACGAGATGAGTCTCATTCCCTTCCCGACGCGCGAGCTTTTCGAGGAGGAGCTGGGGAGCTTCGATCTGGTGATCTTCCAGAACTTCAACTTCGGCCCCTACCGGATGCGCCAGTATCTCGATTCGATCGCCGACTATGTCCGGGACGGCGGAGGATTTGCCATGATCGGCGGGAATCTGTCGTTTGCCAGCGGGGGATACGCCGGCACCCCCATCGAGGACATTCTGCCGGTGAAGCTCCCGAATTCGACCAACCCCGACGTCGTGCTCGATACGACTCCTTTTCGGCCGAAACTGACCGGGGCGGGGACGCGCCATCCCATCACGCAGATGGCCTTCGACCCGGCCTCGAACCGCGAGATCTGGCAGAATCTCCCGAAACTCCGCGGGACCAACGTCGTCCGCGAGGCCAAGCCCGAGGCGACGGTTCTCGCCGAACACCCGACGCGCGAGAACGACGGTCGCCCCATGCCGGTGTTGACGGTCTCCGAGAAAGGGGACGGGCGCACGATGGCGCTGACTTCGGATTCGACGTGGCGATGGAACTTCGAGCACGTCGGCCAGGGCGGCACGCCGCGCGAATACCAGGTCTTCTGGAACAGCGCCATCCGGTGGCTGATCAAGGACCCGGAGCTGAAACTCATCCAGGTCGACATCCCCGAGGAGGTCTATCCGCCGGGCGACGATCTGGAGGCCAACATCAGCATCTCGAAGCCGGACTACACGCCCGCCAAGAACCTCGATGGGACGGTCGATCTGATGCACCGGAGTTTCGAGACGATCCGCGAGCAGGGCGCGTCGAGTTCGCCCGACGTAATCGCCTCCAAGGACTTCAAGACCAACGCTCAAGGCCAGTATCAGGCCGAATTCCCCGTCGACGATCCCGGCGTCTACACGGTGGCGGCCCAGAGTGATACCTCGGCCGGGACGCTCGAGGACCGCGAAATCGTCCTGTCGATCCCCGACGTCGAAGAGTTTCGCAACATCGTACCGCGCAACGAGATGATGAGCCAGTTCGCCTCGGCGACGGGCGGACACGCTGCGACGCTCCCCGACTTCAATCCCGGCGATCTCGAATTTGACGAATCCTCACGCGTCGAGATCAATCGTCGCAAGGTCGTCCATCTTTGGAACTCGGTGGTCGTCTTCATCCTCATCCTCGCCCTTCTGACCGCCGAGTGGACCCTGCGACGCCGATGGGGACGGCTGTAAAAGGCGTCACGGGTAATGAGGAGGGCACTGGCCCCCGAGGCCATCAAACAACGACACGAGGCATGAGCGGGGAGGTGTGCTGGCCGAGGGAGCCGAAGGAGGTTATTCGCCCAATTCGAGCCGTTCGCCGTCGAAGCTGACGACCTCTCGATCGCGTGCCACCTCGAGCAGATCGCCGATGTCGACGTCGCGCACTTCGATACGGTCGGCCTCGGGGTTCGGCGTCGTCGATACGGGTCGGAGGTTGCGACCATCCCCGAACTGCTCGGGGTCGAAGGCGATGTCGTCGGTCTCGAAAATATCTTCGATGAGCTGGGTGCGCTCCTCGGGCGGCCAGCCCGGTGGACTCTTGACCTCGAGAAGCTCCGTGTTCAGCCAGACGGATTCGCCATCCTCCGACAACGAGGCCGCGCCGAGCGGGGTGAGCAGGTGCTCGACGATCGCCGACGTCCAGCTCTCGAAGGCCGAGACGTGGGTAGGATCGTTGAGGAAGCTGGCACGCTGCACCGGGGCGTAGTACTGGCCCCCCGGTTCCTGGAGGAGGTGGCCGAGCTGGGAGAAGAGCGAGACCGAGGCACTCATGCGCAGCAATTCGGCCATGAGATCGCGCGAATACCGGCGTCCGCTGTCGAGCAGCGTCAACAGATCCAGCCAGAGAAGCTTGAGCCCCCAGATGTAGCTGTTGGTGACCTCGATCTCGGTGGCCACGAGGTCGGGAGCTGCCTCGTCGAGGAGGTCGCGCAGACAACCAGCCCCCGTGCGCTCGGGCGGGAGTCCCTCGAAGTTCATCCAGACGGGGACGAATTCACGCCGGGCTCGAAGTAGCTCGATAGCCCGATCACGCCAGACTTCGTCGAGTCCAACTGCCCGGGCGAGGTCGTCGTCGATCCCGCGCCCGACGAATCCGCCACACCACTCGTAGAGCGCGTTGCGGATGAAGTCCGGCCTCGACATGTTCAGCAGCTTCTGGTGTTCGGGACCCGCGGCGAGTGCTCCGGTCTGGCTGGCCTGAAGCACCGACAGGTCGCGGAGCAGATACAGGCAGGCCTCGTCATCGAAAAAGCCGTCGCCGTCGTGGCGCTCGGCGAGATAGTCGCGAGTTGGTTCGTCGAAGTCCTCTCCGTCGACGGTGAGGCGGCCGGATTCGGCTTCGACCATCCACCATTTGCCCAGCGTCTGCAGATCACCCTCGATCACCGGGTCGTCTCCACCCTGAGCCTGGTCGCGAAGGGCCATGTACGAGCGTCGAGTCCAGTCGAGCATCCAGCCGCGGCCCAAGCTCCAGAGAGGGCCCCAGAGTTCTTCCGGGACGGCGACCATTGGGTAATCGTGCTCCGATTCGTCGAGTCGAAAGACGACGCCCAGCTCGAGGAGCCGTTCGGCGATGCGCTGTTGCTCGGAGCGCTCATCTTCGCCCATCAGGGGGACGACATTCGAGTCGTCGGGCTCGTCGTCGTTCTGGTCGAAGTTGCCGGTAAAGACCTCGCGCCAGTAGCACAGTCCACCGAGTTCGAGCACCGACATGGCGGCCCCCAGCCAGTCGGGATGGGGGAGTTTGGAGGCGATCGCCTCGACAATCGAGGGTTCCCCCATGAAATCTGCGTACTGGAGAATCGTCTCGATCTTGGAGCTTCCGTTGTCGACTCCGTAGACGGAGGCCCGTTCGGCGACCTCGTCTTCGGGAAGCCGACCGAGCATGATCGGAAGCGTCGGACGAGTCTCGGAGAGACGGGGGGCGAGAATCGCTGCGATCGCGCCCGGAAGCTCGATCTCTTGGTCCCAGCTTCCATACGAGTCGAAGGACTGGAGCATGCCGATTTTGGCGAGCTCCTCGCGGGCGATCGGTGGAATCCAGTCCGTCGAAATGGGCAAGTCGTGTTCGTAGGCGAGATCCTCGAGCACGTCCCGAGAGGTCGGGGAGAGTTCATCGTCGAGGACGTCGAGAAACGTCTCGGGTTCGCGACACCATCGACGAGCGATGGCGGAGGGCTCGGCCTCGTCGACCCCGTAGAGGACGGCGAGGCTCCCCAGTTGATATCTTGGAAATTGGGAGAGGTGTTCGACCAGGGCCCCGAAGTGGTTGACTCGAGTTTCAGACGGCTCGTTCATCGAGCGATTCGGGTATCGAGGAGCTCATCGCGACGACGTCCAACCGATCGATCTCACTAGCACACTCGCGACGCCCGTGCCAGAGCCGTCGCAGACACGGGCGGGGCGATCGTGTTTGAGGTATAAGCAACACGGTCACAGGTCGACCTCCGTCAGATCGTCTCCATCCTCCCGCCAGATTGCCGACCAATTCCTCGTCGGGAGGAGCAAGGGGACAACTGACGTCACTCGATCATGTATTCAATGATCATCGGTCCAGGGAGATCAGTATGAAAACGTCATCGTCAGAGCATCTCCCTCCCGGCTGGCCATCCTCAGAAGATACG
>JAQCND010000262.1 GCA_028274765.1 Bradymonadaceae bacterium | reverse complement strand
CGAGTTCGGCGGCGGCGGACTCGACCGAGTCGTCGCGCGACGACAGGACGCTGATTCCCTTGGCGACGTCGAGACTGCTCCCACCTCCGACAGCCACCAGGACGTCAGCATCGCGCGCTCGAGCCTCCTCGAGCCCGTCGGCCGCCGTCGAGAGCAGCTTGTCGGGGGTCGTCTCGGCGAAGACGCCGGCGAGCCGATCGCCCAACCCGTCGCGAACCGGGTTCATCGCCTCCGGATTGTCGCCGACGCTTTCTCCCGTCACCACGAGCCCCTGCTCGAAGCCCTGCTGATCGAGTTCGTCGGCGAGCTCGGCGACCGAACCGGTGCCGTATCGAATGGTGCCGGGCGCGTAATCGAATCGAAAATCGTCGTATCGCGTCATCATCGAACCTCGTATCCATGGGAGTCACAACGTCACGAGCGGGTCGATGATTAATCACACGTTCCCCCGGATGTGCAACCGATACGATAGATTCAGTTGAGCCGTTCGACCTCGTAGCCCTTGTCTTCGAGCATCCCGATCAGATGATCGGGGCCGACCAGGTGACCGGCGCCGACGGCGACGAAGGTGGGGCCCTTCGAGCTCTCGAGGTACGATTCAATCTTCGACATCCAGAGTTTGTTCCGCTCGGTAAAGACCGTCTCGATCTCCTTGGGGTCCGGGTCGATGGGGCCGTCTCCGGGCGCCATAACTCCCCCGAGGCTCTCGGCATCCCCCTTGCGGTAGGCGTTCGAGAGCGCGTCGTACTGTTCTTTGACCTTGTCCAGATGGGTGAGACTCTTCTTCAAAGCCTCGATGTCGAACATCGCCTTGACGGCCTCGAGTCCCTTGTCGGTGGATTCGAGGAACGTGATCTCTTTGCCGGCCTTCTCCGATCGCTCGAGGAAATCCCGATCCATCGATGTCCCGAAGTCGGCGATCTCCCGGGTCAACATCGAGCCGGCCACCCAGGGTCGCATCTTTTTGAGTCGAGCCGGGGGAACGGTGTCGCCGATTTTGTCGGTCAACGTACTCCAGGCCTCCTCTCCCAGCATCTCGTTCAACTGCTCGCCTTTCAGAAGAAAGATCTGCGATTTCGAAATGTCTTTCAGGTTCGAAAGGTCGGACTCCATGGCAAAACGGGTCGATGCCTCGAAGGCCTCTCGGACCTGGGGAACCAGCCCCATCTCGTCGTCGAGGGGTTCGGTATGAATCGTGCCAAACAGGTAGACGTCACGCCCCTTCTCGGACTGTACTCGCCAGAGAAATGGGTTGGCCTTCGCCCGACGCAGTCGACGGGCGATGTGAGACCGCCTGCTCTCGGCGAACCACTCCGCCTGATCGATGGTGAGATGGCGATCGCGGAGCCACGTGTCGTTACGCCGCTCAACCGTCACGGTATCACCCGATGACACATCGGTCAGATCGGCGACATAGACCTCGTCTTGAGGAAGCTGAGGCATGCCCGGCGACCAGACGGCAACGGCTCGGCGGTGCGCCGCAGGGACGTCGTCGATCGTCTCCCGGAGGCGCTTTTTGATGCCGATTTTGTCGACGTCGAACCCCTCGCCGGAGGCGTCCGCCGCCTCATAATGGAAAAACTGAAATTGAGTCCCCTCGAGCGTCACTTCGTGCGTTTGGGGGGCGTTTCTCGGCGAGCTCGAGCTCGTGAGAGCGTCACACCCGCCCAGACATACGAGTAGCGCCGCGAGACAAACGTTCCATCCGTGCACGCGCCATCGAGAGGTCGATTCGGTATCCATCGGTTGACGAGTCGTCATGGCTACTCGGGGTCGTGGCGAGAGGGGGGGGTTGGCGGATGTGACGTTGGGGACATCCGACAGTGTGTTGCTGTGGACGAGCGACATTCATCTCGAATGATACGACTCTGTTTTTATCTCATTATGCGCGTCTCTGAAAGGGCTCGACGCACCGAGTGACCCCGCGCTCGCCCGACCCCCGTCGCCCGTGGGGCCCGCTCGAGATCCTCGACCCGCGAGGCGGTCCTCGATGGGGCCTTCGAGCCTCCATCGTCAGACCATGCCGGGGATGCGAGGACAGGGCGATCGCATTAGAGGTATAAGCAACACATTCACGGTGCGACCTCCGTTAGGCCGCCTCCATTCGTCCGCCAAGGAGTCGCTGAAGCCATATGCCAGCAGGGATGCTGGCGCTCCGAACCCATATCGAGTCGATTCGGGGGGCCTGACTCCGGAGCGCCGGCTTCCAGCCGGCTCTGGCGCTCCGAGCCCATATCGAGTCGATTCGGGGGGCCTGACTCCGGAGCGCCGGCTTCCAGCCGGCTCATATCCGCGATCATTTAATCTTTATGCGATCGCCCTGGATGCGAGGAGGCCAGCGGTGTACGAAACCATCGCCGTATTGTATCGATGAGCGAGCATCGACATCGTCGAGGAGCCCCGATGGGGAACGACCGGCGTTGTAACCTCGTACGGGCATTCGAGCGCTCCGCGTACCGGACAACATCGACATGGAAGCCTTCGGGTATGTGTGGACTTTCCTGCAAATCGGCATGCTGGCAGGCGTCGGGTACGTATGTGCCGATGCTGTTGAACGAGACTCTCCCCGACTCCGCCTCTCACTGACGGCACTGACCGGTCTGCTCCTCCAAGCGATGGCCTTTTACATCCTCGCTCCCCTCGGGGGATTCGAATACGAGATCGTCGTCGTGGTCTCGCTCCTCGGGGGCGCGACGGCCCTCGGGGTGGCCCTTCGCCGAGGCGAGGCCTTTGTGTCGCGCATGAGACGAGACTGGCAGACGGGACTCGACTGGGCCCGAGCCACCTGCGAGGGACGGCTGAAGTGGGCGACACTGAGCGTCGGAGCCCTCTTTGGCGTGCACGCTCTGCGAGCACTCGCCATTCCCCCCCTGGCCTGGGATGCCCTGACGTATCATCTGGTTCGAGCGGCACTCTGGGTCAAACGCGGCGGGCTTCCGGCGAGCTCGACGACCGCCGAGACGCCCGAGTGGTTCGATCCCCGAGCGTTTGCCGACTACGGCGGTCCAGAGGCCTGGACGTACTATCGCCACTTTCTGCCGATGGGCGACGCCCTTTCGGCCTGGACGATGCTCCCCAGCCGCTCGGACGGGCTCCTCCCGCTGACGTGGGCAGCCGTCTGGGTCTGCCTCGTCTGGGCGGCTTATGCCGTGGCCCGCCAGCTCGGGGCCGACCGCGACCGGGCCTGGCTAGCCGCGATCGGAGCGGGATTGATTCCGGCGGTGCGCGCCCATCTCTTCACCCCCTACATCGACAACCTGATCGCGGCCCTCGTCCTGCTCGGTACGACGTGTTTCCTCGCCGCCGAGCGAGAGGGGCGACGCGGATTGATCGT
>JAQCND010000096.1 GCA_028274765.1 Bradymonadaceae bacterium | reverse complement strand
GGCGCGCATCGGACTCGCGCTGGCGAAGGGACTTGTCCGAGGGGCTGATCTCCCGCTGGTCGGGATCTCGAGTCTCGCCTGCCTCGCCTTCCGTCAGGCCGTCGCTCACCCCGGCGACGACGTCTGCGCCTGCTACGACGCCCGTCGCGAGGAGGTCTACACTGGCACGTATCGCTGGACGGGAGACGCCCTGGAGACGATCGATGACGAGCGCATCGCTGCTCCCTCGTCTCTCCGCGAACAATTCGAGGCTCGAGGCGACGACGGGCGAGACACCTGGCTGGTGGGCAACGGCGTGCAGACTTTCGAGCCACTTGGACGAGACGACCACTCGCGGGTCCATCCGCTTCCTGCCTGGGAGCAGGGACCGTCGGGCGTGGCGGCCACCCTGCTGGGGCGTCGACAACTCGAACAGCAGGGGAGCGACGACATCGATGTGCTCGAACCCAACTACATTCGACCCAGCAGCGCCGAGGAGAACCGACGGCGAGAGGACGAGTCGTAATCACGACGTCTCGTCCATCTCCTCGCTCGGCCTGCGTAGCAGTGTAAACCAGTTTTCCAGGGCCTCTTCGTCGTCGCGATAGGCACGACCGATGGAGACGTGGCGCGAGACGCGGCGCAGGCGATCGACCGTCCCTGCGTACACGAATCGGCTCAGCCCTCTGTCGTTGGGACTCACGGCGGGCCAGTCGTCGGGGATCGCCTCGGGCGTCTCTCGGTAGTCGATACACACCTCGCCGGTCGTCGCGTCGTCGTACGCGACGAAGTATCCCGGGCCTGTGAACCACTTCAGAGTCTGTTCGTTGTACCCCCAGAGGACGTCGCGTTCCTCATCGGATAGATGTTCCATGTCGGGGCGACAAAACCGCTTTTGAAAGGTACTGAAGACGGGGAGTGTATTCTGACCCTCGTGGACAACCTCGGTCATCGACGGGGTCTCCGGCGGCACGAGGGCGTCGATCGAGAACTCGCAACCCTCGACCCCCCTGTAGAGTCGAGACTGAATCGAGGAGCCGAACAGTCGAACCGCTTCGAGACGCTCCTCGTGCGTGCTCTCATCGAGAGTCGATTCGAGCGCGTCGACATCGATGGATTCGGCTCGGACCAACCTCAGAATGGAATCGACCACGTCTGACATGTTGACATCTCCTCGTTGCATCATTCGATATTCGGGGGCGCGTATGTAGTTCGTGGAAGGAATTCTGTCCAATCGGTGGACATAGAGGCGGCGCGTCCCCGGCCGGAGGAGCAGATACGTGCTATATAGGACGATCGTCCGCCCGTTCGAGGATGGAGCGGGTGTGTTCGATGAGCCGATCGTTGCCGCGATCTCGGCGGATCTCGAGGGCCTGCTCCAGATCGCTCCGTCCGTCCTCGAGCTCCCCGGCCGCGCATCGACATCGGCCCCGCAGGACGAGCGCGAAGTCGCGATACACCTCGAAGCGCTCGGACTGCGTGCGTTCGACCAGGGCGTCCAGCCCCCCCAGCGCCTCGTCTCGCTCCCCCAGAAAGAACTGGATTTCGACACAGCGCAGGCGGGCGAGGAAGGCCGCCCGGTCGCGGTCGAGGTCGCGCCAGATCTCGAGAGCTTCTCGTCCATATTCCAACGCTTGCTCGTCGTCTCCCGCCAGCTTGGCATACTCGCTCAAGCGATTGAGGACGCGCCCGAGCCGCGTGACCTCTAGTTCGTCGGACGTCTCGGCCAGCGACGCTCGCAGCTCCTCCAGATCGGCCCGTTTCTCTCGACGAGCCTCGGCGAGACGCTCGGGGTCGTCGGCGCGCTCGCGGAACGATACGTCGATGTGAGTCGTCAGTCGCATGACGGTCTTTGTGTGAGAGTGATTCGCGATTGATCTTGATGAGAACGGAGTTTTTTAGTATATATCGATCATCTTAGGGGGCTTCCTCTCATCTAATCTGTATGGCGTATCACATCCGCGGGCTCCATGCGCGTATCTCAAAGTCTCTCGGTCGATGACATCGGCTGGATTGGTTTGTGTTTGGTGGCGACGTTGGCGGGATGTCGAGGGAGCTCGTCGTTGAGTGGATTCCAGATGGCGGCCGAGCGCGCTCGTTCCCCAAACGAGATGTCGGGACGTCGGGTTCGTCCCACCTCGCATACCACTCATCAGCTCCGATTGATGACCTACAACGTCTTTCTCCGACCGAACCCCGTCGGATGGGGCGATGCGACCGAGTGTCGAGGCCGTCAAATCGGGGCGATGCTGGATCGACGAGCCGAGTTGCTCGACGTGGTCGCGCTCAACGAGACTTTTGCCCGTCCTGCCCTCGACAACTTGCTGCAGGCACTCGGCGACGAGCTTCCGTATCGCATCCTGCGTCAACCGGAGGCGACGTTCCCCCACGTCAACGGGGGGCTGACGCTCTTGAGTCGTCATCCCATCGAGGCTTACGCGGCCCGCACGTTCGACACCTGTCACGGGGCCGATTGCTTCGCCGAAAAGGGATTTGTCCACGCCATTGTGAAACCCTCGCCGACCTCGAAGCTCAACGTCGTCGCCACTCACCTGGATGCGGGTGAGGAGCGAGACGATCGCCGAGCCCGCCGTCGCCAGATGGAGGATATACACACGTATCTCGAGGCGTCATCCGCCGTCGAACGCTGGCCGACCGTTCTGCTGGGGGACATGAATGTCGACGGCCTGGCGGAACCTCGAGGCGCCGAAGCCCCCTCTTTTCGCACGACCGAGTACCGGCAGATGCTCGGGCAGCTCGAGTTGTCGTACGACGATTGTTCCGCGTCTCGCCGAGGTACGTGCCATCGTGCGCCCGTCGACGTCTTTCGCCGTGCGCGCGGCTCCTGGTCGTGGCGAGAGTCCGACACGCGAGCCGTCAATACACGAAATTGTCCGGCCCATTCGCTGGGAGATTGCCGCGACCCCGTCGGACGCCCCGACTGGAAGAAGCGAAAGCGGCTCGATTACATTTTTGCCTTCGACTCGCCCACCTCCGCTCGGCGAGTCGATGTGCGCCGCGCTCGCCATCTTCCGGGCGAGAGCGATGCCTGTGATACGACTTATCTATCGGACCACCGGGCGATCAGCGCCGATCTTCGCCTGCGATCTCCCTCCGACCTTTCCTATGGCTGGACAGCTTATCGAGCCTCCCGCCAAGCCGGGAGCGGGGGGCATCAATCGACAGATGCGGACTCGCCCTCGATGGAGAGGAGCTCGTCATCGGTTTCGAGCCGGGATTCGAGTGTGTCGGGCAACATGGCGGGACCGACCGTTTTCCCCTGGACGAATTCACAGCCGTGAGACTTCAGTGCGTCGAGGTGTGCGGACGACTCGACGCCGTCGGCGATGATGTTGAGATCGAGCTGACGTCCCAGCGTCACCCCGGCCTTGACGACGGCACGATCCGATGCACTGTGCCGGACGTCCCGAACAAACGAGCGGTGTATGGTGAGGCCGTCGAGTTCGAGCTCTTTGAGATAATTCAGCGATGAATATCCCATCCCGAAGTTGTCGACCATCAAACAGTATCCCGCCTCGTCGAGCTCGCTGACTCGAGCGTGTTGTCCCATCAGTTGGCTCTCGGGGATGTGGAGTCCGATTTGATCGGGTGGCAGGGGAACATGGCCGTCGAGCGCCTCGAATGCCGCATCGAGCGCCCCCTTGTCGAATTGGAGATCGTCGACGGGAAGCATGAGATTGGGAAGAGCGGTATCGAAACAGCGCGATTCGAGTATCTGCCAGTCCTCGCGCACCCCTCTCATGAGGTGGCGCGTCATGGGTTCGAGCAGCCCGGCGTGCTCGGCCAGCTCCAACAGCTCGCTTCCCTCGAGTGGGTCTCGATCGGAGCGATGCCATCGAGCCACGAGCTCGACGCCGCAGATAGCCCCCGAGACGATGTGAACGACGGGACGGTAGTACCGCACGATGTCGTCGTTTTGCAGGGCGCGCCGCAGTCGATGAGCACGCTGGAGTCCCCTCGGACGAGGGGACGATTCACGAGACTCGCCATCGGGAGTGAAGCGATGATAGGTGGTTCCCTCCTCGGATTTGGCCCGATACATGGCACGATCGGCGGCACGCATGAGCGATGCGCTCTCGAGCTCCGACGAATGCTGGTGCCCGATTCGGGACGACATGCCAATACTTGCCTCGAGATGGAGCTGCTGGCCCCTCACGTCGAAGGGGGGCCCGAATACCTGCTCGAGACGCTCGGGGATCACTTTTTCGCTTTCCTCCTCGAAGTGTTCGAGCAATATGATGAACTCGTCCCCTCCCACCCGAGCGACCGTATCCTCGTGGCGAAAGACGGCTTCGAGTCGCGAGGCGCTCTCCTCGAGTAGACGATCCCCCGCTTCGTGCCCGAAGGTGTCGTTGATCTCTTTGAAGTGGTCGAGATCGATGAAAGCAATGACGAAGGCTTCGTCGTGTCGTTCGGCCCGAGAGATGGCCTCGTCGAGTCGCGTCTGAAGGAGTTCTCGGTTGGGAAGACCGGTCAACCAGTCGTGGAGCGCGCGTTTCTCGAGCTGTTCTTTGAGCCGTTTGCGCTCGGTGATGTCACGGATGATACCGTGATAGTGCGTAATGGTTCCCGAATCGTCGCGCTGAACCGACGAGGTCAACAGACAGTCCATCACCGTCCCGTCACGGCGTTCGAGTTTGACCTCGAAGTCCTTGACGGAGTCCGTCTGACTGATGTGGCGCTGGAAGCGATCGCGCTCGGAGGGCTCGGTATAGAAGCGTTCGGCATTCGAACCGATCAGTTCCTTGCGGCTGTAGCCAAACAGCTCCAACCCCGCGGGATTCATGTCGATGACTTCGCCAACGCGCGAAGTCACGTAGACGGCGTCTCGGGAGTCCTTGAAGAGTGATCGGTAACGGGCTTCGCTCTCGTCGAGAGCTTCGCGCATGCGGCGATGTTCGAAGGATTGGGCGATCAAATCGGCCGTGGACTGCACGAACTGACGGTCGATCGCGCGAAAGATACGATCACTCGTGTCGTACACGCCGAGGACCCCGAGGAGCGTGTCACGACCCTGGATCGCGGCCGTGAGCCCACTGGCGAAGCCGAGATCGTCGAAGGCCAACCCAAAGGAGGCAGCATCTCGCTCCGCCATCGAGCTCAACGCGATGGCCGAATCGGCCGCCCGGAGGGAGCCCAGCCACTCATCGGAGAAGACTTGCCACCTCGATGCGTCGAGAGATCGGGGCCATTGGTATGATAGGTGAGGTTCGAGGGACGCACGCGCCTCATCGAACTCGAGGATCACCCCACATTCCAGATCGAGGAGAGTCACAACCCGCCCGAGCGAATCGAGTACCCAGTCCGAGAGATCGTGTTCTCGGCCTGGAAGTCGCGAACGCGTCGCCTCGTCTCGAGTGCTCAAGTCTCGAACCTCCGCTCAGAAGGATATGAGGGTTATCGAATGCATTATATCGGATCGACGGGGGGATACAAGCTGGCGAAGACGGAGAAGTACCATGGGAGTCCGCTCGGATACCGTGGCATACGCCGTGGCACGATGTTTGCTCCTAAACGACTCGATGATCGATCGGAGGGGCCAATGACGATCCCAACAACACGTCGTCGAGATCCCACGGACCTGAGCCCCCCCAAGTACCATCGCGATCCGTGTGGGGCTCGTCACGGCGTCTCCCGGCGCGCGCCTGTAGCTTTGTGAAGTGAGCGGCCTCGCGGGCCCGTCGCCGAACGATGTCCTCGGGAGAAGTGAAGCGACCCGTTCACTTAGAACCGGACCCACGGCTGATGATAGCCCTCACGACGAAGCCGGATCCCCAACGGATGGAGAGCTCGTCGAGGGGAGAGTTTTCTCGTCGACCCGTCGACTCGATTGAAGTGGTTCGAATGGGGATTATCACCATGACAGGGAGGACTCCGGTCTCACGATCTCTTTCACCCCTCTGGTGCCCATGAGCATTCTCGCCGCCGTCGACACCTCGGACGCTTCGCGAACTGCTCTTCGACATGCCGCTCGCGAGGCTCGCCTCCGCGACGTGCCGATGACGATACTCTACTGTCTGGAGCGTGAATCGAGAGGAGAGACGTGGTGGCACTGGTTGGCGGGGGAATCCTCCGATCCCGACGTACTTCGCCAACGGACGCGCGAACGCCTCGATGCGTTCGTCGACGAGGCACTCGCTGAGTCTCATCGCCCCGAGTCATGGACGATTCAGATTCGCGAATCCAAACCGAGCGATGGCATCGAGGCAATGCTCGAGGAGTCGGATCACGAACTCGCCGTGTTGGGGGCGACGGGAAGCAATCGTCTCGAGCAATTCCTCCTCGGGAGCACGACTCAACACGTCGTCCCAAACAGTCCCGTCCCCGTGTTGGTGGTGCCCAAAGAGGCGTCACCCCATCCGTACGAGCGTATCCTCGCCCCGATCGATTTTTCCGAATGTGCCCGCCTCGGACTCCAACGGGCGGGCCACCTGGCCAAACGAGAGCATGCGAAGATGTTCGTGCTCCACGATACACACGTCAGTTCGTCGGGCCTGGGACGCCCCGACCTGGCGCCCTCCAGTGACGTCATCGAACGCAGACGTCGGGAGGCCCATGAGACGATGGACAATCACCTGGAACATCTTTCGCTCGCGTCCGATCGAGTCGAGAGGATCCTCCGAGTTCACTCCTACGACCGACACGAACCGGCCGAAGCGATCGTCGAGGCGGTACGCGATCACGGTATCGACCTCGTGGTCATGGGGACGCACGGCCGCGGCGGCATGGAACGAGTCGTACTGGGGAGTACGACGTATCGCGTCCTCCATCGCATCCCATGTCCCGTCTTGACGGTTCGCTCTCCGCTGCAAGAGGAGGGGTGACGTCGAAGGGGGCTCAGGAGCCGCCCGAGTCGAGCGCTCGACACGCCTGTTTCATGCCCCTGTCGCAGGCCCGGCGGAAGTAGCGTTTGGCGCGTTCGGGATCGGAGTCCAGCGAGCCTCGACCTTCGGCATACAGGGCGCCGAGGTTGAAACACCCCTCCGGGACCCCCGCTCGACAGGCGCGTTTCAGAAGCGTACGTCCCCGCTCGACATGTCCCTCCTCTCCCTTCGACAGCACGAGAACGGCGAGGTGGACGCAGGCCCGAGAGGCATCGTGCTGGCAGGCGCGCCGATAGAGCGATCGGGCGCGCTCGGTGTCCTTCGAGGTGCCGATGCCTTCGGCGTACAGCGTCCCCAGGCTGGCACAGGCATTCCAAACCTCGCCGTCGCAGGCGGTCTGATAGAGATCACTCGCGCGCGCCGGGTCGCGTTCGACCCCCTCGCCGCGACGATACAGAATGCCGAGGTTGAAGCAGGCCAGCATGTCGTCCTGCTCACAGGCGCGATCGAAAAATCGGGCGGCTCGCTCAGGAGACGTATCGCCGCCCACCCCGCGTCGGTGGAGAAGTCCGAGGTCAAAGCAGGCTTTAGCGGCCCCCTTTTGACAGGCCTGCTCGTACCATTCGCGAGCACGAGCGGGATCGCTCGCCATCTCGCCCGGCCCATCGCGGTAGGTTACACCCAGATTGTGGCAGGCATTGGCCTCGCCCGCCTCACAGGCTTGTTTGTAAAGCTGGAGAGCGCGCTCGAGGTCGGGCTCGACGAACTTCCCCTTGTCGTGCATCAGGGCGAGATTGAAGCACGCCTTGCCGACGCCCCCCTGGCAGGCGCGATCGAAGAGGTCGACGGCACGCTTTTCGTCCTGATCGACGCCCTGGCCCTGGGCGTACCGCGTGCCCAGCGCCATACAGGCAGCCGCTTCACCAGTCTGACATTTCTGACGGAGGAGTTTCGGTGAGGCCTGTCCCCCTCCCGGCCCCATGCTGCCCGATGGAAGCCGGGGGACGGAGTGGCGTTCGGACTCCGACGCCGATTCGGAGGAGGGAGCATCGGAGGTTTGAGGGCCATCGCGAGTGGAATCGGCGGGGGTCTGTTCCCCGCCGCCCGAGGCACACCCGACGACCAGCGAGGCGACGAGGCAGACGAGGATGCGAGCGAGCGTGGGCATAGCGAACTCCATGGGGGGCGGACGAGATGCGGGCGAGTCTTTACTCGGGCGTGATGCGCTCGAGCCCGTTCATGTAGGGGCGGAGCGCCTCGGGGACGGTCACCGAGCCATCTTCGTTCTGATTGTTCTCCAGAATCGGGATGAGAATGCGGGGACTCGCCGCCATCGTGTTGTTGAGCGTATAACACGTCTGGATGTTGCCATCCTCGTCGCGATAGCGGATGTTCGAGCGCCGCGCCTGAAACCCGTAGAGGCTCGAGCACGAATGCGTCTCGCAGTAGTCGTCGCGAGAGGGCATCCACGTCTCGATCTCGTGTTTCAGCACCTGCCCGAGTCCCGTCTCGCCGGTACAGGCCGTCGCCACCCGGAAGGGAAGATTGAGCTTCTGCATCAGATCGACGGCGTTGCCGAGGATCGTTCGATGAAACTCGCGCGATTGAGTCGGGTCGTTGCGGCAGATGATCGCCTGTTCGACCTTCGAGAACTGGTGAACCCGGTAGACGCCCCGGACGTCGCGGCCGGCGCTTCCCGCCTCTCGGCGGAAACACGGAGACTTGGCCGACATGCGAATCGGCAGCTCGTCGGCGTCGAGAATCTCGTCGGCTCGCGTGCTGATGAGGTAGACTTCGCTGGTGCCGACCAGATACTTGTCGTCTTTCTCGATGTAGTAAGCGTCCTCCTCGCCGTAGGGAAACCAGCCGGTCCCCTCCATGGCGGTTTCGTTGACCAATACCGGCCCCGTGATGGGCTCGAACCCCTCCTCGACCAGCATGTCCATCGCCAGCCGGAGGACGGCCATCTCGAGCCTCGACCCTTCGCCTTTGAGCAGATAGGATCGCGACCCCGCAAACTTGATGGCGCGCTCCTTGTCGATGATGTCCAGATGTTCGCCGAGTTCCTCGTGATCTCGGGGCTCGAAGTCGAACGAGGGCGGTTCGTCGTATCGCTCGACCTCCTCGTTGTCGTCTTCGCCATCGCCGGGGGGCACCGCGTCGAGCGGGACGTTGGGAACGCGGCGCATCAATGTTTCGTATTCCTCGACGTATGCGTCGAGATCGTCCTCCAGCTCCTGAAGCTCCTCTTTGAGCTGACGTCCTTCTTCGATCAGGTCCGGGCGCTCGTCGTCGGACGCTTCGGGGATGGCGTCGGCCACTTCGTTGCGACGCTCGCGAATCTGCTGGGTCTCTTGGATGAGCTCGCGCCGCTTGCGGTCGACCTCGAGGAGACGGTCGATGTCGACCTCGAATCCCTTCAGTCGAGCGGCTTCGCGTACGTCGTCGGGGTTGTCGCGGATGAAATCGATGTCCAGCATGAATCACTCCGGATCGGAAGTTCGGCTCTGTCGGTTCTGGGCACGTGCCTTCGCCGCCATTGGCGGCGACGAGGTCTCCATTGGTCAATTGAGACGCCATTCCTTACACTGTATATTCGAAGATCGCAATCGTCGTCACGCCCGTCTCGCCCTCTATTCTCCAGCCTCGTCGTCTCCTCTCGCCGATGTCTCCCCTGATAGAGATGGCTCACAGACGATGGGTGTATCTCGCGGGCATGGCCCTCGCCGGGCTCGTCTGGGGCATCGGGGTGGGGTGTGATCGAGGGGGAACGCCTCGCACCCCCGATGGCGCGAGCAAGGTCGGCGTCGATGGAGGTCGAACCGAAGCAGATGGAGGTCCGAGTATCTCAGTCGACCCCTCGGACGCAGAAGAGAGGGAGGGCCGAGAGGTCGGCGCTCCATGTGACCATCCCTCGGACTGCATGGAGGGCGCCAGTTGCATCGGCAATCCCCAGGGCGAATACACCTGCATGCGCCACTGTAGCGACCGGGGAGTGGGGCGCCTCTGCGTCGATGGGAGCGTCTGCGCACCGGTGCGCAACAGCGAACCCGTCTGCTACACCGGGGGCTCGACGAGGCCGGGCGAACGGTGCCGCTCCAACCTCGGATGTCAGTCGGGGACCTCGTGTGTGGGACTCGTCTCGACCGATCGGTTCTTCTGTCTCGAGGCATGTCATCGCCGAGACGGGGGCTGCCCGGAGACGTCCTACTGCCTGCCCCTCAGGCGCGGCGATGGTCGAGGCGTGTGTCGTCGTCACGTCGGGGCTCCGTGTCGTCGCTCGAACGACTGCCGAGACGATCTTCGCTGTACGTTCGAGATAGCGAGCGCCCTCCGACGCCAGTTTCCCCGGGGCTATTGCACGCGCTCGGCGTGTCAGTCCGATCGCGACTGTCCGGGCGAGACCCGCTGCCGGTCGCTCCCCGAGGCCGACGCCTCGATCTGCCTGGCTCCGTGTGCCCGCGACATCGATTGCCGCCTGTCGGGGACCTATACCTGCCTCGACAAAGAAGCCTGTGCCGATGCGTCAGACGCCGAGCGCTGCCATGCCTTTCGTGGTAAGACATCACTCTGTGTCCCCCCGAATTTGACGACGTGGCGTTGATGCTACAAACGACCGCTCAGCGCTCGAGGCGGCGATCACACGCATTTGCCACGTCACGGAGACGTTCCATCGCTCGTCCGAAAGATTCGGGCCGAAGCGCCTGGTCTCCATCCGATCGGGCAGAGGTCGGATCGGGATGAGTCTCGAGCATGACACCATCGATATCGGCCGCTACGGCCGCTCGTGCCATGGCGGGGACCAGCTCGGGATCGCCCGTCGCATGGGAGGGATCGACAACGACGGGAAGATGGGTTTTGCGTTTGGCGCGGGCGGCCCCTGCGAGATCGAGTGTGAAGCGCGTCGAGTCCTCGAACGTGCGAATGCCTCGCTCACAGAGTACCACTCGATCGTTGCCGGCATCGAGGATGTACTCGGCCGCCAGCAGCCACTCTCGAACCGTCGTCCCGAATCCCCGTTTGAGCAGAGCGGGGGTCGACGTGCGTCCCACCTCTCGAAGGAGGTCGAAATTCTGCATGTTGCGAGCCCCCAGCTGGAAGGCATCGACGTTGGGAGCCATGACCTCGACGTGTCCGGGGCGCATCACCTCGGTCACCATCGCGAGGTCGTGAGCGTCGGCGGCCCGGCGCATCATCTCGACCCCCTCCAGGCCGATGCCCTGAAAACTGTGAGGCGAGGTACGCGGTTTGAAGGCTCCGCCTCTCAGCACGTGTCCGCCGTGTTGGGCGACGATGGCAGCCGATGTCTCGATCTGTTCGGCCGACTCGACGGCACAGGGGCCGGCGATGGCCGTGACATCCCCATCTCCAAAGGGGACGTCGCCGAAAGTAACCACCGAGTCGTTGGGACGAGCCGAGCGATGAACGAGTCGATATTCGACCTTCGATTCGCGTGAGCCGGTCGATTCGTCGTCAAATGGGGACGTGTCGTCTGGCATGAGTGACTCCTTAGCCTTCGAGGGTGTCGAAATCGGTCTGGATGCGGTGACGATCGAGCTTGTGAGTCGATGTGCGAGGCAGCGTCTCGACGATGTGCCACCGCTTGGGACGTTCGTGAGGGGAGAGATGTTCGCGGCAGTGGCGCTCGAGGCATTCGGCGTCGAGCGAGGGCTCCGACGTCTCGACGGCAGCTGCAACTACCTCTCCCCACTCCGGGTTGTCGAGCCCGATCACACAGGCCTCTCGTACGTCCGGATGTCTCCGAAGCGACGCCTCTACGGTTTGTGGATCGACATTCTCACCGCCGGAGACGATGCGATCGGAGGCGCGAGAGGCGATCACTAGCTCGCCGTGCTCGCTCTGGTATCCGACGTCGCCGGTATCAAACCATCCGTCGACGAACGACCTGCGATTGAGCTCGGGGCGGTTCCAGTATCCATCGAACACCATCGGGCCTCGGACCTGGAGACGACCGTATTCGCGAGCGGGAAGCGTCGTGTCGTCATCGTCGACGATGCGATACGATCCTCCCTTCAGTGGAGGTCCGACGGCTCCGGGGGACCTCTCGGCGCGATCGAGGGGCATCGTGGCAAATTGAGAGGTCGTCTCGGTCATGCCCCACGTCGGTGACATGGGCATGCTACGGGTCCGAGCCCGCTCGACGAGTGGCGGATCGATCGGTCCGCCTCCTACGAGAACGGTACGGAGATGATCCGGAGCCTCGAGTCCTGCCTCGAGCAGACGATGCATCATCGTGGGTACGAACGAGGCTCGCGTGACAGGGAGCGATTCGAGGTAGTCGCGAACGTGCGTCGCCTCGAAGGTCTCGACGAGGTCGAAAGCCGTCCCATGGAGGAGACTCCGCAACACGATCGCCATTCCCCCGACGTGGTGACACGGCAAACAGGCCAGCCATCGGTCGTCTGGAGCTACGCCCGAACGCAGGGCCGAAGCCATGGCGCTCGACCGGTGATGAGCGTAGGTCAACGGAACGGGCTTGGGGCGTCCCGTCGTCCCGGAGGTATAGAAGAGCGTGGCGACCGACTGCGGCTCGATCTCCGCCGGGGGGCACGCGTCGTCTCGCCGGTCAGATCGGTCGGCGAGGGTCCTGAACGACATCGACGGAGCCCCGGTGACGTCGCCTGTGATCGTCGAGTTGCCCAGTACGAGTGCGGGGGCGAGGTCGGCGAGACGCTCGGCCCGCTGTGCAACAGCCAGATCGGGCGCCATCGGGACGAGGGTAGCTCCTCGCCAGAGGATGGCATGAAGGATCCGAACGTACTCGAGCGAGGTCGGGCCGATCAGCACGACGCGGTCGCCGGGCGTCACTCCGTGATCCTTCAGCACGTTGGCCCGCCGCGACGCCTCGTCGGACAGCTCGCGGTACGTGTGGGGGCGCTGCTGCCAGTAACAAGCCGGCCGCTCCGGGTGCAATCGAGCGGTCTGTGCGAGCCAAGGCGTCATGGTGCCTCCCGTGTCGTCCAGTCCCCATCAGCGAGTCGGGCGAGGGCGCCGCGAGTGGGGGCGATGCCGAGTCCCGGGCGATCGGGGAGTTGAACTTCGCCCGATTGTGGCCGCAGTTCATCCGCGACGTCGTCGTCGAGCATGGTTCCCGTGCCGAGTCCGTGGGGGCCTCGAGTCTGCGGACGCATCGAGTCATCGAGGAGACATGCCGCCGCCACGTGTCCGACGGCCATCCGTTCGATCGTCGAGCCGATGGCCGACGTCCAGACGAGGCGCGTCGAGGTCTCGGTCGCAGCTCGAGCGAGTCGTCGGGCGGCGAGGGGCCCCCCAGTAGAACGGGTTTGAGGACGAGGGTATCGAGAGGGCGGTCGACGAGGTGACGGGCGCGCTCGAGAGGGTGGGCGGACTCGTCAGCGGCGACGGGCACGGGAGACGTCCTCGCCAGCTCGATCAGTGCGTCCTCTCGCCCCCGGGGGACGGGTTGTTCGACGTACTCCGGCGCCACGTCCGCGAGCTCGTCGAGACACTGCCGGGCGCGCTCGGGGTCGAAGCGGCCGTTGGCGTCGATCCGAAGCGAGGTCGTCTCCGGAAGTGCCTCGCGGATACATCGGACGCGCTGAAGCTCGGCCTCGAGGGGGCGCGAGCCCATCTTGAGTTTCAGACACTGCTCGTGGGAGACGAGGGCGTCGATATCGCCAGCGGACGCCTCGGCGCCGATCACGGCGTTGATGGGGATGGTCGGCAGGGCATCGCGAGATCTCCCGCTCGTGGCCATGGGCGTCTGATGGGCTCGGGCTTCGATGTCGACGAGAGCCGTCTCGAGAGCCGCTCGAGTTGCAGGCCTCGAGACGAGCTCCGGCCATGTGGCATCGAGCTCTCGAGGCTCGAGAGGCTCGTCGGGCCAGGCCATCTCGTCGAGGGTGCGCTCGACTCGTGCGATGGATTCGCTCCCCCAGTCGTCCAGAGGAGCCGCTTCGCCCCAGCCGACGATGCGCTCGCCCTCGACGTTACACGTCAAGCGAACCACGACGACGAGACGTCCCTGCATGTCGCCGTGTGCCGTTCGGAATCCGGGGACGGGGAGGGCGAGGCGGCGGTAGGCGAGTTGTTGGAGCCGAAGACGCATCGGGGTCAGAGGACGAGTCCCGGGGCATAGAGGAGTCCAAATAGTGTGAGGAGCTGAGCGGTGCGCTCGAGCGTCGCGTTGAGCGATGCCCCTCGACGTTCGACGAGCTGTCTGTACAGATGCCAGGCGAGTGGCGCACTCGCCAGAGGGAGTAGGACCCAAGCCGACGACGCGCCGAACTGCCACTGGAGGAGAGGCACCCCATACGAGGCTCCCAACAGGGCGCCGTACTGATATCGGGTTCCTCGGCGCCCCAGTTGCACAGCGAGCGTGCGTTTGCCCGCCCGACGATCGGTCTCGAGATCGCGATAGTTGTTGACGACCAAAATAGCGGTCGAGAGCCAGCCGATGGGGAGTGAGGCGACGAGTGCGACGTTCGACCACTCGAGAGCCTGAACGTAATACGTACCCGTCACGGCCGCGATGCCGAAAAAGACGAAGACGAACAGATCGCCGAGCCCGTGGTATCCCAGGGGATACGGACCTCCCGTGTAAGCAATTCCGGAGGCCACCGACGCCAATCCCAACGCGAGAATGGGCCAGCCGCCGACGGCCACCAGGTAGCCCCCTACCAGCATGGCGAGTCCGAAAGTGCCGGCCATCGCCGCGAAGACTCGCTCCGGCGGCAGTAGACCGGACTGTACGACGCGAGTCGGGCCGAGGCGATCTTCGGCGTCGGCGCCCTTCTGGTAGTCGAAATAGTCATTGGCCAGATTCGTCCCGATCTGGATCAACCCGGCTCCGACCATGGCGGCGAGGGCGGGCCCGATTGAAAAGGCGCCGTCGCGCCAGGCCACCGCCGTCCCGACGATCACGGGGACGGCCGCCGCGGCGAGGGTCTTGGGGCGAGTGGCCATGACCCAGGCTCGGATCGTGGAGACGTCACTCATCGCGCGTCCTCCGCGATCTTGCGATCGATGGCCTCGACGACCTGCGCACGGATGGCGTCGGCGCGTCGATCGTCGCGACGTCGGTCGGTCCGTACCACCAGCACGTCGACGCCCCGAGCTCCCACTGACGCCTCGAGACTTTCGCGCACGTCGGACCAGTGCTCGGGAACGTGGGCCTCCAACCCGAACCCCTCGGCGACCTCCGAGGGGCGAAGGTCGCGCTCGGCCACGAAGTGGCGTTCGTGGACGGAACCACACTCCGAGATCGGAAGTTTGTCGAAGATGGCTCCGCCTCCGTTGTCAACGACGACATACGTCACGTCGGTCTCGGTGCGTCGGGCCGTCGCCAGCCCGCTGACATCGTGCCGAAACGCCACGTCTCCGGCCACGACGACCGTCGGCGACATCGTGCCTCGCGCGACGTCCGCCCCCGTCGACTCGATGCCGTCGATGCCGTTGAGCCCCCGGTTGAAATACACGTCGAGCGCCTCCTCGCGGCCCGGCATGTAGAGGTCGGCGTTGCGGATGGGCATGCTGTTGGAGACGAAGATCGAGGCCGGGTCGGGCAGTTCGCGTTGTAGTTCCCACCACAGTCGGGGTTCCTCGAGAGCGTCGGCATTGAGCAGACCCGTCTCCATTGCCGCCCGTGCGATGCGATCGGCGCGGTGATGCATCTTCTGCCACGTGTCGGTTGCCTCGAACCCGTGCGACGTCTCGAGCATCGCCTCGAACAGACGGCGCTCGTCGGCGATGACATGATGGTCGACGACGTGGTTGGGATCGCGCCGCTGAACGTGGGGCTGGATGGAGATTCGCTCGACGTCGCTCGTCTGTTC
>JAQCND010000251.1 GCA_028274765.1 Bradymonadaceae bacterium | reverse complement strand
GCATTTCGTTGTTGCCCTCGAGGTCGTCCGGGTGGTCGGCAAATCGCTCGCCGCGGAAGTCCTCGGCCTCGAGGTTCTGCTCCTGGATCATCGTGCCCATGGCGCTGTCGAGCACCATGATGCGATCGTCGAGAATCGATCGGATGTCCGCTTCTGTCGTCATGAATACAGCCCGTTACAAATTATTCAGCCGGCGCGAATTCGTCTCGGCGAAGGGACCATACGGATCAGGCGGACCCGGATCAACGGCGGGAGAGGAGGTTCTCAAAGGGGAATGACGACGGGACTCGACATGTCGGGCTCCCTTCATGCTGGCTGCGGCAGTGCGCCTACTTGCGTCGACAGGGTATCCGGTTGGCGAACGACTCTCCCTCGTCTGCTATCGGAGCGCCGGCTCCCAACTGGCTTGGATGGCCGGGCAATAACGTTCGTGCTCGGCCCTTCCGTTCCATGGGACGGGACTTGTCCCGCCCCGTCCTTGATATCCCTCCCCAGCCCCGGACCTCGTGTCCGGAGATAAAAGGCTCGTTCCGCCCGTACCTGCTTCCCATTCCGAGGACCATGCTCGAAGGGAGGTTCATGCGGATATGGTCGCCTTTGTTGTCTCGAGTACAGCTGGAGTGCCTACGTCGAGTGGTTACGTTTTCAAGTCAACGCACTCACAACCCACTTCCTGACTCGTGAGGCTCTCGATGCGCCACCTGCTCCCGTTGTGCGTCCTGTTTGTCATTGGACTCGCCGCCTGTTCGAGCCCTCGATCTGCGATGACCGAGGGAGAGAGCGAGGACGAAAAAGTCACAAATAGCGAAACGGCCCGTCAGGCGATCGATATCGAACCGACCGTCCCCCTGTTTCGCGGACTCGACGTCCATTCCCATCCGATCTCGACCTCGAGCCCCAAGGCTCAACGCTACTTCGACCAGGGACTCGTGCTGGCCTTTGCGTTTAATCACGCCGACGCTGCTCGTTCGTTTCGTCAGGCCCAGCGATACGACCCGACCTGCGCGATGTGCTACTGGGGCGAAGCGCTGGTGCTCGGCCCCAACTACAACACCGAGATGCCCAGGCAGAACGTCTCGCTCGCCTGGAACGCGCTCCAGCGGGCCAAGGAACTCTCCGGCTCTCACATCACGACCCGTGAACAGGCCTACATCCAGGCGCTGGACGCACGATACGGTCCCGAGCCCGTCGACGATCGCACCCGTCTCGACCAGGCCTACGTCGAGGCCATGAAGAGACTCGCCGACACATACCCCGACGATCACGACGCCTCCGCGCTGTACGCCGAGGCGATGATGACTCGATATGCGTGGGATCTCTGGACCGAAAACGGCGAGCCCAAAGCGTGGACGCCCCGCATTGTCGACGTGCTCGAACGAGTCCTCGACCAGGCGCCCCAACACGTGCTGGCGAACCACCTCTATATCCGCGCCTTCGAATCGTCGTCGACCCCGGAGCGCGCCCTCCCCCACGCCCAACGCCTGACCGACATGGTGCCCGGGTCCGCTCGCCTGGTGCACGTCCCCGCTCACATCTTCATCCAAACAGGAAACTATCGCCGCGCCACGGAGGCCAGCGAACGAGCCGCCCAGGTCTTTCGATCCGACATCGGAAAGGGCGGCTCCCAGGGAGTCCATCCCCTCGGCTATCGCCCCCACAACCACCATTTTCTGTGGGCGTCGACCGCCCTCGAGGGGCGACGTGAAGAGGCCCTGGCGGCGGCCCGACGAGCGAGCGCGCTCGTCGATCCCCAACACATGCGCAAATCCCACCTCTCGTCGCTCCAGCATTTTCAGGCGATTCCCGACTACGCTCACGTCACCTTCGGTCGGTGGGACCTGATCCTCGAGACCCCCCAACCAGACAACGACCTGCCCTATACCACAGGAGCCTGGCACTACGCTCGTGGCATGGCCGAACTGCGAACCGGCGATCTCCAGACCGCCCGCGAACACGCCGCTCAGGTCGAAACCCTCTCCCGGGACGACCGGGTCGAACGGGTGAGCATATGGGACGTCCATTCGGCCGCCGAGATCCTCGTCATCGCGGCCGACGTCCTTCGAGGCGAAATCGCCGCGGTCGAGGGGCGCTACGACGAGGCCATCACTCGCCTGCGGGAGGCCGCCGAACGGGAACGAGCTCTCCAGTACGGAGAATCCCCGCCGTGGGGCCCATCCGTGCGTCGCCACCTGGGCGCCGTTCTGCTGGAGGCCGAACGCCCCAGAGAGGCCGAGCGCGTCTACCGCCAGGACCTCGACGCCTACCCCGACAACGGCTGGTCGCTGTACGGACTCGCCAAGAGCCTCGAAGCTCAAGGGCAATCCCTCCGGGCCGATGAGATCCGAGAGCAATTCCAGAAGGCCTGGCGCCATGCCGACATCGAGCTGACCTCGTCGCGGTTTTGAGAGATACCCATCGCCTCGCTTCTCCCGACGGGACATGGAGCGGCGATCTGCCAGCAGGGATGCTCACGTCCAGGACGCCAAAGGGCACCGCTCCGCACGACAGGATGACTTTCATCACGTGACACGCCGTCCGGAGCGCCGGTAGCCTCGCCGGCTTGCCTCGATGCACAATTCGGTTGGTGGGGGGACCATCTCATTGCAGAGCAATTCCCCTCCCTCGGAGCGACGGCGGTCTCGCCGGCCTGCCTCGACACACAATCCGGTTGACGAAATCCCATATTGTCGCCGATCGACTCCTCACCGAAAGGAGTGAGGCGATCCGTCTACTCAAAGCTAGACCCACGGCTGGTGATGGCACTCCTCGTGACTTGTGACCTCGACGAGGGGCGATTATACGCGTAACTCTACAGTATCCGGGCTCGCCACGAGCAGTCAGGGAGCTGTGAGGGGACGAGACTTCGAGTACGAGGGAGACGCGTGACCACGGAGAGCGACACGTCAACGGGGGGAGAGGCGGAGGCCGACGAGGTGGACGACGACTCGATCGTCCCGTCGGAACTCCCAGTACTGGCCGACGAGACGGGCGAGATTCAGCCCCTCGAGGCCGATGACGAGACCTACGAAGCCATCGTCGAACAGTTCGAGTCGCGACCTCATGTTTCTTCGATGCTCGAGCGTCTCGGGTTGCTCCTCCGTTGGTTGAGCCGATTTCTATTCGCTCACGTCCTCTTCGAAGAGCGCTGCCGCGATCACGTTCGCGAGGCCGACGAGCACGGGCGAGTCGTCTACGTGATGCGCTCACGCAGCCTCTTCGATTATCTCTATTTCAACGTCGCCCTTCTCGAACACGACCTGCCCCGGGCGGCATTCGCCAATGGGCTCACGACGTCGTGGTTGCGGGGCCCGTGGGCCTGGCTCAAACGACTCTTCTCGAGCTCACCCACCGACGACGACCAGAAGGCCTTTCAAGCACTCGTCCATCAGGGGGAGTCGGTGTTTCTATTTCTGGAGAAACCTCGCCAGGACCGCGAGTCGAACCTCGAATTTAGCCAGAAATACCTCACTCGACTGATCCGTGCCCAGCGAACGATCGACGAGCCCATCTACGTCCTGCCGCTGCTGCTGATCTGGGAGAAGCGACCCGACCCCGAACAGGCCAGCTTTCTCGAAGAGATCTTCGGGACCGCTCAGTCGCCGGGATTTGCCCGCAAGGTCGTGGGGTTCTTTCAGACCGTCTGGCAGAGCTTTTTGAAGTTCGGTCAGCCGATGGTCCAGGTCTCGAGTGGACTCGATTTGAGTGAGTTTCTCCAGGAGTATCCCAATGCAGGGCTCTCCGATGCCTCGGAGCTACTTCGGGATCGTCTGATCGA
>JAQCND010000241.1 GCA_028274765.1 Bradymonadaceae bacterium | reverse complement strand
GATCGATGTGCGTGCGGCTCGACTCGATACCGTGCCCTCCGACCCTCGTGCGATCAGGCGTCGCATCGCCACCACCAGTGCCAACACGACCCCGATCCCAGGGAGGTAAAGATACGTGTCGGCGGTCCATCGGGGTAGAAAGACGATGTTCGAAAAGGGGAGATACCAGACGAATGCCAGCCCGAGGCCGAAGAGCACCGCCCAGGCTTCGCGGCGTGCCAGCAGATAGACGAGTCCGGTCGATAGTACCACGATGAGAGTGCCGGGGATCGCCGAGAGAAGACTCGGATCACCGGAAATGAAATAGCCCGGATGCAACTCGAGCGGGACGAGGAGGTGGCGAGCCGACAGCTCCAGAGCCCGGACGATGCGAATCGCGCGCACCATCCATCCACTCTCCGCCTGGGTGGCTCGCTGGACGAGTTCGTCGTGTCCCCGATCGGCGAGGAGCACGTAGCCAATCCCGAGTGCCACGAGACCCGCTACCACGCATACTGTCCCTCTCGAGGGTCGGTTCCACCCCCATTGTCGTGCCGTCTGAAGGGCTAGAAGCACGGGAAGTACCGCGACGTCGGGGCGGCATCCGAGGCCGAGAACAAAGAGCCCGATGACGCTTGTCCAGACGAACCAGGGCGGAGAAGCGGGTGAGTCGCGAGACTGGAGGAAGGCCTCCCAGACGAGCATGCTTCCGAGCATGCAGGTGGCGGCGAGCACGGTTTTGAGATTGGTCGCCCATGCGACGGCCTCGACGCCGACCGGATGGAGTCCCCAGAGCGCCGTCACGACGAGTGCCATCGATCCTCGATGCCAACGTCGGACGAGCGCAAAGACCAGTCCCATGTTGAGGAGGTGAAGCCCCAGGCTGAGAGCGTGGACGAAGTGGGGATAGAGCTCGGAATCGATCATACGCAGATGGGCGTACACGAACGTCGGGACCGGAAGGGGATACCCGATCTCGGGGGTGAGCAGACGTTGACGCCATGTGGCTCGCCACCAGTGTCGAACCTCGGGCCGCTCGAACAAATACAGAGCGTCGTCCCAGCTCGGAATGGCATCGTAAACAAGAATTCGCCCGTACACGGCGAGGGTAACGACAAAGAGGGCACCCAGCCCGATTCGAATGGTGTTCGTCGAGCGATCGCGCATCATGGTGGAGGGTACGTCCCGATGAATCACTTCGCAGTGTACGGTCGACAAAGTCATTCGCCAAGCTCACTACAAGGCCGTTGACATATTAACAACACCGTCTCCCCCATCCCATGTCACCATGTTCACCCCGCTAACGGACGTGCGACACGAGCGGCGAGACGAGGTCCCCATCGAGTACGCCTCGCCTCGAGATGTGCTGACGTGATCGGGTCGAGGGGAGAAGAACCGTCCACCCTACAGGAGGAGAATGTGCGGAGAGCCGGAATACATTCGGGGGCTATCAAGTGGGAGTTGTCAGCGATCATCATCTCCTCTAAGATATAGGGATCGATACCCGAACGAGATGTCGTGCCCCGCGACGACGAAATGGCACGGATCTTGAATGAAACACACCGGGCGTGAGCCCCTTGACGCCACCTTCATGTGCCGATGGTGTCGAGCTCAACTTGGACCGGCAGCAGATAGATTTGCTCGAGGAGGATTTTGAGATGATACGCAATGCGAGACGGATATGGGCGGCGGGCTTTGCCCTCGCCACGATAACGCTTCTCGCGGGCGGTTGCGCCCAAGACGTGGGCGACATCGACCGAACGCAGCCCAACAAGGTCGAGAAGTCGATCTTCGAGGACAACGACGAGTGGTACTACACGCAGACCGTCGTCGACACCGACTCTCAGGGGACGCTTCCCCTGGCGGGGTACGACTTCGGACTCAAACGCATCCGGTGGGAAGTCACCGAAGATACACTCTACGCGTACTCGACGACCGAACCCGAAGAAGGACTGAACAAGAACGAACAGGCCGAAGACAAAGAACAACTCGGAGCCGTTGCAGCCTTCCCGATCAAGACACACTTCGACGTGCAGCGAAGCTACAACTCGCAGACGGGGGCGCCTCGCAACGTCATCCGAGAAAACCGAAGTGACCGGGCGTGGTACAATCGCGACTTCATGCGCGTCGCCTGGGAGAGCATGCCCGTCACCAGCCAGACGGTCGGCTCAATCCTCGGGCGATACCGCGCTCATACTCGCGCCGTCCCTCAAAAAGACAACAAGATCAACCCCGACCGAACCCGCGTGGGCGAAGACTACATCGATGTCACGGTCCAGTACACGTTCGAGCCCAATCCCGTCCAGTGCTTTCGCAACCTCGGATACGATGCACTCAATTACTGTGACAGCGGGAAGGTCATGGTTCGACACTCTTTCAAGCGCATGAAGGACAAAGACGAGCGGGATAGCTACGAGCCGCTCGTCCACAATCCAACTCGCAAGATCTATCCCGACGGCGACCGCACCGACGACCCGATCATGACGCAGACGGTCTTCGATCGGGACACGGGCTACCGCATGAACGTCAAATGCAACGAGCGCACCGATGAGTATCTCCGCAACCAGTTTGGTAGCAGCAACGAGGCCTGTCAGGCCGCGAAATTCGACGAGAACATGCGCTTCGGTTATTTCCGAAATCGACGTGTCGAATACGACGCCGGCCGTCCACAGCGCGACCCCTCGCGGAAGTATCACGCCAAGCGATGGGATATCTGGCAAGATATGGACCAGGGACTTCGAGACACCCTCGCTGGACGTGAGCTCAACGGCAACAAAGCGCCGAAACGCATCGTCTACCACACCAATGCTCAGTATCCGAAGCGCATGATCTCGGCGGCCAAAGAGATTCAAAACCGCTGGGATCGCGTCATGAAAGAGACGGTCGCACTCGGAGGCGGTTACACCGACAACGGCACCGTCACGCAAGAGGATATCCAGGCAGTATCGGCGGACCTCGAGAAAATCTACGGGGATGGCAACGACAACATGTTCGTCATCAAGAAGAACAGCTGTCTGCCCGGGCCGCTCGCCAAGTGGCGAGATCAATACGGTGAGACCAAAAACGCCGATCGACGCAGCATCTCGAAGATCTTCGACAAGCGACTTCAGGGCGTCTCCGGAAGCAACCTCCAGAACAAGCTCTGGAACATCGCCGTCGAAGAGCGCGTGAGCCTCTGTGCCGAACTCGAGTGGGCCACCGCCGATCGCGGCAACGAGGACGCCCGCTACACGTACGAGCGACTGGGCGACCTCCGCTACAGCTTCTTCAACTGGGAGCGTGACTTCGTCCCGTGGCTCGGACTCGGACCGGCGGCGGCCGACCCGCTGACCGGCGAGATCATTACCGCCGACGCCAACTTTGCGGGGCGTTATCTGCCGAGACTGGTCGCCAACGGCGCCGACAAGGTTCAGTACATGACGGGCGAGCTTTCGAATTCGGACATCCGCTCCGGAAGCCACGTTCGCA
>JAQCND010000232.1 GCA_028274765.1 Bradymonadaceae bacterium | reverse complement strand
TCAATGGTATGAAATGGCGTTTATGACAACGAAACAACGATATGTTCGGTGAGATTGGTCGAGCTGAAATGACTTCTGCGTGAACGGTTCGATGCATGTATCGAGACGATGCTTCCCGACTACGGTGAGGTCTCTTCCCCCTCTGCGTTGGAATCTCCGGTTGAGGCCGGAGACTCGACGAGGTCGGGTACATCACGGTCGCAGTGATTGCGGTAGGCCACCCTCAACATTTTGATGCTGCCTGGATGGTCGGGGTCGAGTCCCGGTCGCTGGATCACCGCTCGGGCGAGCTGACAGCGCGATGCGTCGACCTCGCCGTCGGCCCCGATGAGCGTCATCGTCTGAGCCAGAAGTGAGCGGAGCCGGCCGCGGACATGGGCTTCCAGCGCCTCGACCTGCTGGAGGCACGCCCGATCGAGGAGGCGATTGACCTCGGGCGTGGTGCGAAGCTTGGGGGGAGAGAGCGATTCGACGATGGCGATCGCCTGGGCACAGGCCTTCGAGTCGCCAGAAGAGACGAGTGATGAGCCAAGTGTCTCGACGAGCTCGCCTCCCGCCTCGAGCTCGCGAGCCTTCAGGGCGTCTCGAAACGCCTCGCGACGGTCGTCTCGTGCGCGGTGCAGGCGAGCGGACTGAAGATGCAGGTGAGTCTGCAGCTCGGAGGACAGCTCGCGATCGACATCGACGAGGGCCTTCAGGCACGTATCGGCCACGCGGTTCATCTCCTTGTCGAGGGCCCGTCGAATATGGTCGAGGGCTTCGCTCGGCTCGTCGACCGGACACGTTCCCTCCTCGATGGCCCGAGTGCGAAGGGCCGAGGTGGGCCGGCCGCCACAGTGCGAGGCGTGTCGGGCCGTGAGCTTTTGATACGCCGACGAGCGGTGCGGGACGCCCTCTCGAGCGATGAGGTCGCGGTAGAGCTGGCATCTCGGCTCACCGACCTCGTCCGCCGATGTTCGTTCGAGAAGGAGCGTGGCGATACGTCGCCGCTCGTTCGGCTCGAGTTGGGCCTCTGCCTCACGACAAGGGCCGTCGAGGAAGCGTTCGAGCGTCGATCGATCGGGGGCGTGGCGCTCGGCGACGTTCAACGCCATCCGACACCGTTCGGCCGCGGGAACGGCGGACGACTCGGCGATGTGGGTCGTAATGATCTGAAGAATGGCCTCTCCCTTGTCGCGGGTATCGTCCGAGGCGTCCTCAAGGGTCCGTCGGACGACTCGATAGGCTTCGGCATATCGACCCAGCTCGTCGAGGGCACGCGCTTGAACCAGCGGCAGCGAGGCCCCGAGGCTCTGCTCGAGCTTCGATCCCTTTTCGATGTGCTGAAGGCAGGCGAGAGTTTCTTCGAGCTCCGATGTCGAGGCGTCTTCCGATTTGAGGGCGTCGAGCCCTCGTTCGAAGGCTTTTTTCGGTGTGTCGACGGGACATCCATCGGACTGGGCCCGGATGGAGTCAGCCGAGAGCACCGAGATCACGAGACAGGCAGCGATGTACGATATCAGGGGCCAAGTTGGAGGGAGTTCGAGGTCTGGCATGATGGCGTGTGATACGAGCCCCTTCAGTGGAGCCTCTCAACCCGGGAATGGTGTCGGTCGACCCGGTTTCCGTTCGATACGTCTCGAGAAATCGCGGTGAAACCGGAGCTCTCGTCTCATGAGCAAAAAGCACGTTTACAGATCCAGAAGATTCTCGGCCTCGTTTTTGAGCTCTTGTCGCTCCTCGGCGCGTTGACGTCGACGCCGTTCGCGTTCGCGTTTCTTCTCGAGTTTGCGCCGCTCTTGGGTGCCATGGACGTAGCGGAACGATCCGGGTTGCAACGAGGCAAAATAACGTTCGACCGTCATGTCGACGTCGCAATCCACCTCGACGCGCTGATCCGTTTCGGGCCCGACCAATCCCTCCCAGGGGTTGCTTCCCACGAAGTCATCGTTGATCACGACCTGCGCATCACAGGGGTCACCGCTCGGCGTTCGGACGTCGACTTCGAGATAGGCCGACGACGTCTGGCTGATGATATCCTTGGCATCGAACTTCTTGGGTTTTTCGTACTGCGGGTGAGCCGTCTCGGCGAGGAAGTCGTGCGCGGCGCGCTGAGCCTCGACAGGGTGGGTCGAAGCATCGATCTCGGCGACCTCCTTCCACTCCTGCTCGACGCGCTTTTGGTACCGCTCGCGGTTCCATTCCTGGAGTGAACTGACTTTGTTTTCGACCTCGGGAATGGCGTAGGAGCTGTCGCGATACTTCTTCAGATACGCGATCCCCTTCTGGACCGATCGTTCATATTGTTCGTCGTCGGCAAGCGACTCGACCTCCTTCCAGTCGCTTCGGAGTACTTCTTGGCCGGACATGCGCTGCCATTTCATGCCGGCCGCCCCCAGACAGACGAGCACGAGGACGCCCAACAGGAGAGTGCGCGGGACGATCGAAACCTCGCCCGTCTCGGTCGCCTCCTCGGGGGCGTCGAAATGAGCGCCCGAGCGGTTCCATCCGAGGTGGGGGCGCACGTCGTCGGCGGCGAGCGGACTCGACGAGCTCGAGGTCTCCTCGGTGGGATCGAAATCGGGGGGCTCGGTCGAGGACGCACTGGACGACGTCGAACTCGAGGTGGACGAAGACGACGACTCGTTGGGAGAGCTGCTCGACGGGGACGATGTCTCACTCGAGGAGCTCGTCAGCGTCGAGGACGAACCGGAGGAACTGGTCGATGCCATCACCGGATCGGAGGCCGGTGAGTAAGTGATGGATCCTCGCTCGCTTTGTTCGGCGCGAAACAGATGCTCGCAGTCCGAACACCGCATCTGACTTCCACCTCCCTCGAGGTGGTCGTCGGCGAAGCTGAATTCCGTCGAGCAGTCGGGGCATTCGATGATCATGGTCGAGACCTCCGAGACGAGTCGCGCTCGTCGCGTATCGAAGACATCAGAGGACGTTCAGCCCATCCGGAGAGGACTCAGTTGTCCGCCTGGTTGGAGAACTGTTCCAGCCGTCGCCAGTAATGCTCACGCTTGGGATCAAGTTCGAGCGCATCCTCCAGTAGAGCAATCGCTCGCCGGTAGTCGCCCGTCTCTTGGATGATGGCCTGGGCGAGGGTGTCGAGGATCGAGGGATTCTGCCAGCCCGAGTTGTTCGCTGCCTCGCGGGCGAGTTGGAGGGCGCGCTCCCCATCTCGAATAGTCGCATTGGAGTGCGTCGCCAGAAACCAGGCCAGCCGATTGGGGACGCGATGGTAGTGCGAGAAGTTGTCATACAGCCCGTTGTAGTATTCGAGCGCGTCCGAGTTCGACTTGTACGACTCGACGACGCGTCCCTTGCCGAGCTTGAGTTCGACGAGCAGGTCGCGATCTTGGGCCAGTTCGATGGCGCGGTCGTACGTATCGAGGGCCTTCGAGAGATTGTCGTCGCCGAACTGGTTGACGGCCTCGAACTTCATCGCCATCAGCTTCTCGCGACGCGTGAGGTTGCCCGTCGGAATGGGACCGTCTCGCCATTCCGGAGGTGCCTTGTGCGGCAGAGATTCGACGACCCGGCTGGGTCGAAGGGGACGATCCGAGTCGTTGGCGATGGCCCAAAGACGGTTGATCTCGCGTTCCAGGAAGAGAGTCTCCGTGGTGTCGTCGACCTCGTCCTTCTTGCGCTGAAGCCACGAGACGGCGCTCGTCAGTCCGTTGCGCTCGTATCGCATCAGGGCCCGAGCTCGTGCGACCTCTCGCACGTAGGAGGCCTCCTCGACCGACGAGGAGTTTAGAAACTCGTCGGCCCGCCCGAGATCCTGTGCGCCCACGTCGGCGGCGTAGAAGGTCGCCAGTTCGCCGGCCAGGTCGGCTGGGAGTTCGTCGGAGACCTCCGCGACGCGCGTCCAGGCTTTGTCGGCGCACTCGTAGTCGCCCATCTCCTCACAGGTGATCGCCGCCGTCTGCCAGTAGTCGCGCTCGCGGTCGGGCCTCGCGTTCGAAGCCGCTTTGACGATCTCGAGGAGCTGATCGCGAAGCTGAAGGTAGCGCGCGCCGCCGACGCGGCGGTTCCAGAGGTGCTCGCGCTGCTGGTCGCTGAGCGAAGGAATCTCCTCCGGGGCGACGGCCGCGCTGAGCTCGGCGAGTGTGGAGTCATCGACCGACGGGGTGAAGGGCTTTTGTGGAAAACTGCCCCATCCGACAGCCAGAGCGGCGATCATGGCGAGGGCGCCCGGCCCCGGGAACCACTCCCGGAGCAGCGACCAGCCCATCGTCAGTAGCGCGGTCGGACCGACGACGGCGAGGGTCAGGGCGCTCCTCCATTCGGGACGCGCCTCGCCCGGGAACCCCTGTGCTTCGAGCATCCAGGCCGACACTAAAAACAGCAGCATGCCGCAAGCCGTCTTGGCGAAGGATAGGGCAGTCGCGTTGTCGTTTTGGAACGACGCCACGATCGAACCGGCTAGAGCTATGCCCCCGAGCGATGTCAGAAGAATGCGCCAGACGTCGGCCAAAAAGAGCCCGGCCACGGCGGCGAGCCCCATGAGCGCCCCCTGCGCCATACTGCTTCCGACCGTCGACTTGAAGCGCGCCATCGGGTACTGCAGACGGCACTCGCGGCGCACGGTCGGCGACCGCATGCCCCGCTCGACGGGGTTCGACGGGTCGAGAAACAGACAATTCCACTCGATCGTCTGCGAGGGAAACGACGTCAGCTCGCCCTCGCCGTAGTGGACGCCACACGAGCCGTCCCGGAGCTGCCGGGGCATGCTTCGGAGGCGATGGTCCGTATCGCCGAACAGGAAGTGACACGGCACGTCGCCGGCCTGGACCCCCTCGATATCGACCGAGAGGACGACGTCGGTCTCGGGCGGATAGGGACCGATCTCGGGGGGAGTGTCGGCACTTCCGCCCTGGTGGAGAGCCGATTCGGGATCGACCATGCGATCGAGCGTGCCGCCGAGCGCCTGGATCGCCAGCGAGGCACGGTCGCGGAGGACGAGCCAGTCCTCCGGCGAGCCGAGAAACGACCAGGCGAACCGATCGTCTTGATCCTGGACGACGGAGGCGCCGAGATTGCCGACGGCTCGTTTGCCGGTCGTCCCGTCGAACTCGACATCTCCCTCGAACCATGCCTCGATCACCGAGGAATCTTTGTCGGTTAGCGAGGCGAGCTCGTCGATTGCCTCGTCGACGCGTTGTTCGAGGGCCTCCAGCGCCTCTCGATGGTCGGCCTCGACCCAGGCCTTCAACATTCCGGTGTCGAAGAGGCGCTCGATGTCCTCGAGGTTGTCGCGAGCGACGTTGATCAACTGGTCGACGGTGCCCACGGTCGTGCGATCGTTGACGACCAGCTTCGCGTAGCCGAGCGACCACAGGGCTGCCTGAAACTCGGCCTCGTCGCCCGACACTCCGGAGACGCGGTCTCGCATATCGGCAGCGCGAGAGGTGAGATGCCAGTCGAGCCACGCCTCGAGTACGTCGCTTTCGAACGCCTTTCGGAGCGGCCGAGGATCGTCGGCCTCCTGGTTGAGCCACTCGACGACGTTGTCGATCACTCGCTCGGGCGATGTCGACGGATCGAGGGGCTTCCATCCGCCGAATCGCACTCCGCGATCGAGCCCGATCGGCTCGCCGTCGCGGGCCCGGAGCGTCGTATCGCCCGCGTCGGCCAGAAGCTCGTGGACCCTCGACCAGGCCCCTCGGCTAGCATACTCGGGCTCCGTCTGCGAGCGGAAGGCATTCGGCGGCACTCGCAGAAGATACACGCCGAGCAGCTCGAAGGCCTCGTCGTCGCGCTCGAAGAGCGACCAGTGCTCGTGGATCTCGTCGACGAGCGTTGAGATATCTTCGAACCGCAGGGGCGACTCGCTTCGGTCGAAGACGACCAGATCTCCGTGGCCGAGCTCGGCGATGGCGGCCGTGGCGCGCTTGTGGTACTGGACCGCGCTCAGTGACGAGTGATGGCGGTGCTGGAGGGATTCGAGTGCGTCGAGGACGTCGTCGTAGGTCCCGTCGCCACGCAGCGCCAGCCATACGGCCAGCGATCCGTCGGCGACCGTCCGTCCAAGTGCACTGTGGGCGACATGCCGGTGGCGAGCCTCTTCGGCGATGGGATCGGCGGAGGGATACTTGCAGCTGAACGCGTCGTACTGGAGATCTTGGCGCCCCAGCGCCCATTGGTGAGCCAGTGCCAAGAGCATCTCCTCGTCGCCGGTCGAAAAAATCCGAGAGAGGTCGCGGCGGACGTCCTCGACCCTCTCGAGGTCCTCGATCCGGCCGAGGGCTTCCTCGACCCAGGGGCCGACGAGTTCGATCTCTTCGCTGAGATTGTCGTCTCGCACCTTGTCACCGAGCTCGATGTAGTCGTCGCTCGACTGGAGATGATGAGAGTCGAAATGGAGATAGGGGTAGCCCATCGACCAGGCGACGCGCTGGACGTCGAGCAGGGCGTGGCTGGCTCGCCGACTCGAGGCGCCCCGGTCTTGAAGCGTGCGCTCGGCACGTTCGACGGCTTCGAGCACTTCGTCCGGGGCTTCGGCTTGCAGTTGCATCCAGAGGCTCAACAAGCCCTGGCTCATGACGCCGAGGATGGCCTCGACCCCCTCTTGTTCGACCCGTTCCGACAGTTCGCG
>JAQCND010000206.1 GCA_028274765.1 Bradymonadaceae bacterium | reverse complement strand
TTCTTGGTCGGTCATAGAAAGAAGAGAGGAGAAAAAGTCACGTCACGTCTCACGACACATCCACGCATTCGGGAGGAACCCGTCTCGTCGAAGCCCGATAACATGAGACACGAGCCCTCCCGTACCCATCGCTGTCTTCCATCGTCATTGATGGCACAATGGATGGTGTCAACCCGTAAATGACTGCATACTCCGCTCGTTTCCAAATGCCTCGGTTCACTCATCGGCCATGTCTCCAGCTCCGACCGATGGATGACTCTTCACTCCGATGGGGCGAACATGACACCGAGCAGAGAGAGAGGTAGAGCATATCGGTGCCCCCCATGTTCGCACAGAAGGCCTGCGAGAGACGTCATGGTCACAACCCCCGAGATGCTTCCGGGCCCTCGGTATTCATCGACAAGACGCTCACCTTGAAGACGTTCGGACGATGTCGTCGCGAGGGAGCAATGAGCATCCGCCAGATGGTTTGAATCCCTATCGTCCGGTGACTTCGACGTGGACGGGACAGTGATCGGAGACCTTTCGCCTGGAGACGTCGGTCGAGAGCGCCCGGTCGTAGGTCAGCTCGCGGAACGACGAGAGGTCCAGCCACTGCTGGACATCGTCGTCGAACACGATGTGATCGATGAACTGATCGTAGGTCTCGTCGCGATGGCATTCGGGGTTGGCTCCCTTCGATGTGACCATCATGCCGCGGTCGGCGCGCTGGATGATACGCCAGAAGGCACTCCCGGCCTCGTAGACCCGATTGAAGTCCCCGAGAATCAGGTAGTCTTCATCAGCCTGTTCTCGCGCCTCGATCCAGCGTTTCAGCGCACGGGCCTGTCTCTGGAGGAGTCGACATTCGTCGTCGGGCCCGTTGCCCTGCTGACATCCGGCGTTGAGGTGGAGGCTCAACACTCGGAGGGCGTGACGGCGAAACTGAATGGTCACGTCCCCCCCCCGGCGTTGCCCCCAATCGACGGCGAGCGGTTTGTAGTCGCCGTGACGCTGGACGTTCAAGCGGCGGTCGACGGCGAATCCGGTGCGCAGGTAGTTGTCGGGCTGGCGACTGACGTATGTACGGTACGTCTGTCTCGGAAAGATGCGGTGCAGCGAGGGATTGCGACCGATCTCCTGGAGGGCGACCACGTCGGCGTTCAACGACTGAGCCGTTCGGGCCATGTAGTGCGTGCGAGTCTGTCCCTCCGACGGGGTTTGCAGGTTCCAGGCGGCGAGTTTCAGTGTCAGCGGTTGGCTCGGGGAGTGAGCATCGCTTCCTCCGGAGATGTCCCGTCCCGCATCGGGCGACGAGTTGACATCACCGGCGAACGAGAGGGACGCATCGCCGGTATCGACCCTTGAGACATCTCGAGGCAGGGGGGGCGAAGCGTCGCGTTCGGATTCGCCCGCTCTGTCCCGATTCGTTGAAGTCGAGGCATCGCGAAGGGCGCGATCGCGGTCGGTCGAGGTGTCGCGAGGCGAAGGGGGTTCGGTATCCTCGTCCGCTCGCATGTCAGAGCCGGGAGCGGTCGAAGGGGAGCTGCGGTCATTTGAGTCGTCGGGTCGATCGACCGGTGCCGGCACACATCCTCCCGCTCCCAGGCCAATGCTCACCGCGACGCTCCACGCGACGACCCAGAGACCAACTCTCGTACGAGTACGCCCCGGATCATGCGAGTCGAACGTCGGCATACCAAATGGCTTCATGCGGATGACACCTTTGGAAAACAACAAGTGATCGAGGTCGGCAAAATAGAGGAGTATCGGCATGAATATACTGAGACAACGTTCGTGCCGCAAGATGAACCGCTCATTCATGCCGGGCGAGCGCATGGAGGTTGCAGATCATATATTCGCCGATTGAACCCCGTCAGATTGCCTTACTCCTTCCGACGAGGAGTCGCTGACGCGATGTAGCGAGGGGCCATGTGTGTTCGCTTTGGCATATTTCCCCCGTTGAAGCAGCCATCTTCCGAGTCCCCGAAGGGGTTGGCAGCGGATAGCTCCGGGTGGAAGCCCGGAGTCCAGGTTTTGATATCTATTACATTCGAGCTCCGAAGGAGCGGCAGTACGCCAAAACGAACGCGAGTGGCAAAAGGGCTCATTTCAAAGACATACAGGTGCGATCCAAAGAGAAATCAGAAGGTACCAATCACAGGCGTCCTCTGGAGGCGACCCCACCTGTGTTCACTTTAGCGGATATCCCTACGATGTGAGGAGCCCCCGAAGGAGGCGACAGCCCCTAGCTCCAGGTGCGAGCTCGGGGGATCGAGGTGGGGATATTCCCCCGATCCGAGCCCCGGGGGGGCGAGAGCACGCTTATCCGAACATGCATGGCTGGGCCTGTACTTCGCCCGGAAGTGGGCTTTCAGCCGGCTTGCGTCTGCGTGAGACGAATCTTGATGCGATGAATTCACTCGTATCGGAAGCGGAGAGGTGAGTTTCGGCCGGACGACGGCTCGGGCTGAGACGCGTATGTGCTGATTTGAACGCACGATTCTCCATCTATCTCGTCAGTCGGACGAGGCCCAAACACAAGAGAACGCATGTGTACGGGACGCACCAAGACAAAACCCCCTGGCACCTCGGGAATCCCAAGGATGCCAGGGGGTTGAGTGGTAGTGGGCGCACGTGGGCTCGAACCACGGACCTCTTGCATGTGAGGCAAGCGCTCTCCCGCTGAGCTATGCGCCCGACAACCTCCGCCAACTCGAAGCGGAGATTCGGAAAGTGGGCGTGCTTGGATTTGAACCAAGGACTTCCACCGTGTCGGGGTGGCACTCTCGCCGCTGAGTTACACGCCCATGGATGCTTGAATCGAGTTGTGCATTCCCACCCGAATAGTGGGCGTGCTTGGATTTGAACCAAGGACTTCCACCGTGTCGGGGTGGCACTCTCGCCGCTGAGTTACACGCCCATGTAGGAAAGGGAAGCAGACTCCCTCCCCAATGCGCTCCGCAATGGTATGAACGCTCGTGCATCTGTCAAGTGGCAGGCCTCGGCATGCAGGGCGATCGCATTAGAACTCGATCCAACGTATGATCTCGTCAGGGATCTCGATGACTTGGCGTTCCTCGACGCATCGCTCGCCCTCGATCGCGAGTGCGCTACGATGCCAGGCCGGCTGGGAGCCCACGTCTGCGAAGTATCAAGGCGCTCCGGGAGGCGTCGAAGGGAGGATACCCTCCCCTCCTTTCTGGAGCGCCTTGATATGTCCTCGACATGTCTGTGCGTCTGTGATGTGAGCAGCTTGCTGGCACGTCGACGAGCGACCCCTCGGAGCGGGGAGAGCGAGTCGACCACGAGGGGGGAGGCCATTCAAATACGATCGCCCTGCCTCGGCATGGGCGCTCTCGCGATATAGAGTCACTCGGATGTCGTGGAGCTTCTTAAAACCTGGGACTGGCGGGCGAGCTGGGGCACTCGCGTGTGGGGGGACACGTCAACGCTTCGAAAGCACGGCCCTCCGCGGACCCGCGTCGCCCTCTGTAGGAGGGACAAAACGAGTGTGGTTCGGCCCGTGCCACCAGCTTTCCATCATCGACATGAATAAGGGATGGTTGTATCATACTCGATGTCGAGCCCTGATATCCGTCCCATCAATCGCTCATACGATTCGAATCCGGGTTATCGGAAGTATCGATCCAGCTCGGGGACGTCTCGTCGTCGAGCCAGTCGGGATAGAGAAACGATCGCTTCATCTTTTCGATTGTCGCTTCGTCGGTAAGTCGGCCCAGAAATTCGGCCGTTGGTTCGCACCGTCGATGGACCTCGACGAGGATCGATCGGCGGGACCGTCGCCGAGAGGCACGAGCCGGGTTCCTTTGTGACTGTCGGAGAACTTCGGACCACGTGCCGGCCACCGTCTCGAGGAGATCGGCGCCGGGCGTGGGGTTGTGCCCCGCCGATGCACCGGGTTTGGTAAAGAGAGCGTGCTCGCTGAAGGCAGGTGGTTCGTCGTCGTGCCCCCAGTCGGGCGTCGGCGTGGGGTCGAGCCCCGCCCATTCGCCGGTCGTCAGGATATCCTGCCAGATCTCAGTGATGTTCTCGGCACACTGACGATCGATCTCGTGGTCGGCGAGAGGATAGGCGTCGCACTGGAGGAGATGGAGATGGCCCTGAAAGGTCAACAGCTCGCAGTTCCAGGCCGGAACGGGTCGATCGACTCGAGGCAACCAGAGAGCGTTGAGTGCCTGAGCGTACCCGCCTCCTCTCATCCGGGTCACCCGACCGTACGCGAGTCCATCTCCCGACAGGGCGTGGCTCTCGAGATGGACGGACTGATTGCGAAGGTCACCGTCGAGCTGGAAGCGCTCGGGGATGTCGTGTCGGCTCGCTCGAGAAGTCGAGCGCTCGAGCGATTCGAGCAGGGAGCGGGCCGCCCGATCGAGTCGACCGGCGGGGGCAGCAGATTTGCCGTCCGAATCGGGCGCATCGTGTGAGAAGGAAGGAGCGTCGGGCATGTGGGGTCACTCAGTCATTTTGAGTGCGATAATACCAGGTGCTTTTGGCCAGATCGAGCACGCGTAACATTTTGTTGAGTCCGAACTGATCGCAGAACTGTCGCGTGATCTCGATCTTGTCATCGATGTCGAGATGATCTTCGACCAGATGCTGGACGAGAGTCTCATAGAGATCGGTGGATTTCGAAGGCGAGCCCGAGTCACGGTGACACCGACAATCGCCGTCGTCCTCCTCATCTTCGAAGATCTCTTCTCCGCCTTCGAGAAAATCCTGTTTCCACCGAGAGAGAGTCACGGGATGGATATCGGCCTCGCGTGCAACCGATTCCTCGGGCTTTTCAGCGGTTAAGGCTTCTAAAACAGTCTGAAATTTGAACTGAGCTGGATAAGACATTGGAATCGAAGGCCCCAATAACAACGGACGTGCAGCTCGCGTCAGTGACAGCTCTCGACTAGATAGCCATCAGGAGAGACTTTGTAAAATGTCACCAAAGCCCGCAAACAGCACGCGGGCGGCCGAGACACAGCGACGGATCTCGCCGGGGTCGCGGAGCGCTTCGTTCATCGTCTCGCCGAACGCATCCCAGAGGGGGCGAGTCTCTTGCCCGTGCGCAGTGTAAAAAGAGGTGGCATTCCCGAGGACCTCCGAGGTCTCTCGAAGTTGTTTGGCAATGTACATGCCTCCGAGCGTCGAGCCCTCCGTGACGTAGAGCACGCCGAGCAGGTCGAGGTCTCCGAGTTGTGACCAATCGTCGACGATCTGACGAGCCGAGGCGAGGGCATGTCGACCGACGTCGCTGTCGGGGTCGCCAACAGGGAGCTCCAGTTGTTCGAGGTCCTCGACGAGATACTGTGACCGCGCCCGCCGCTCGTCCCAGATGGAGGCGAGCCGGTCATCAGAGCGCCGACGCAGCTCGGTTTCAAGAGGATCGTGGATAACGAGGAGGGCACGGAGCCACGCTCCGTATTCGGGCGAGGACAGCTCGCCCTCCATGAGACGTTGATTGAAGGGAAGCGCCTCGAGCGCATCGTGTAGATCACGGGTCGACTCGCGGAGGCGAGTCATGACGGGGGGAGCAGCCTCGAAGTCGTCCCCGGAATCACCGAACTGATCGATGGCTTCGTGCCAGGGCATTCCCTCGAAGGAGCGAGTATCGCTCGGGGCATCCGCCATGTGCGTCATGGGTCTCTCCTCGTCGTGTGACTCCATCGCGTTCAGGGCCAGAGGAACCGACAACTCATCGCCGCTACGGTGGATTGAACGTCGGTTGCGATGAGCAAGGCCATGACCGCTCTTGAACTGATGGATCTGTTAATTTTTCAAAGTAATTTGAACCGAAATGTTCTGTTTCCTTGTTAATAATAGGTGCATGTTGAGCAAACTCCAAACTCTTTCGAGCGTTTGTTTGAGGTGAAGAGCTCGACGGGAGATCGCTTAAATGAGTTTTTTATTTTACTAAAACGTTCGATCATATTTTACATAAGTAAATAAGCCGGCCGCGAACACCACGTGCTTCGAACTTCCTCCCATTCTGTAGTGGCTGGTGACAGCAGGCAGATGGACGTCGGGCAATCGAAGAGTTCACGGGCACGATTCGAAGTCATGTCACCTCGGTATCGTTCGATGCATTCGAACTCGCGACCGCGCTCGACGCACCTAAAATTAAGTGCTCTAACAATCTAATTTTCATCGTATATTTAGTTAAAAACGTCCGCATCATTCGTATCCGCCTCCCGAATTGATACACCGGATCGAGGCGCACCTTCATCGATTTCAACAGGCTCACGAGGCGGGGTTTCTGCTGTCGAGCGAGCTTGGTGTCGGTCTAGTCCGTTTCGAACGTGTGGATCAACAGATGCCTTCCAAACTCCGGTTCATGCGACTCTCCAGCCCCCCTATAATGAAATTCTCCCCGTTGCAAATTGATGATTCGTATCCGGGACTATAAATCGTGATGCCGACACGACGACTGAGTATCGGGAAAAACAATTCAACGTCTGTATTAACACAGTTGTGGTTTAAAATGGTTTGCAACAGTTTTATCTCTTGTGCTAGAGTTCATAGTCGGAATGAAATTTAAACTATCCATCGGCGCGAGATACATGCGTCGTGGGTTGTAGGAGAAAACAGCGCGTTCGAGAGCGTGGATGATTTGAGATCCACGATACGCAGACGTAGTCACTGGACTGGCGGTCGACGGGGCATTTGTGAAGTCTATCGACATACACGTTGCACGTCTCAGCCATACCATCGTGCTCTCTCGTCGTCGTGATGGCATCCGGCGATCGGCCGCCGACATGTCTCTGCGGCCGCACGACGCGGAATGACGTCGAGAGGCAATCGCCCACCGATCGAACCTCATCGACGGTGGAACGAGATCTCCTGTGTTCGAGAGATGTCGTCCCGACACGAGACACCGCATGAAGCGAACGGGGCGACTGGAGCGACTCGGGATGGAGACCACGAGTTATGAGTAGTCACCGATCGGACATCCTTGAAAACATGGCGCCGGCACTGGCCCCCGAGAGCACTTCGCGCCGAGATTCGGCACTCCGAGGGGTCTGGAGTTATCGAGACGGCCATCTCGAGCGACTCGTCTGGCACGGTCGAGACGAGCAGGGACGAGAAGTCGAGTCGGCCATCGAGACCGCCGTCTGGCTGTTCGAAGAGCGCCATCAGGAAGGAGACCGCAAGACGATCGAAACCGACCATGGAACAGCGGTTCTCGAACGAGGCTCACAGGGTGTCGTAGTCGCTTGGTATGAAAATGATCACGCGTCCGGACGGAAAAGCGGCGCGGGCGTCAGCCAGACTCGAGACCAGGGTGGGCCCCGCAAGACTCAGCCCCAGGATCAAGAGCAGGACGATGGACGAGAGGGGGCGAATTCGGTCGAACCCCGGCGGAGCGACGCGACTCCGGCTCAAAATACCACCTCCAAAGAGCCCGTCAGCATCGACCTCGCCAAATCTCAGCCGCCCGTCGATCGCTCCGAACAACAGGTCTCGGGGCGCTCAAGAACGGATTCGCCGGCGCGTTCCCAAGATCAAGATCCCCACCATGCACCGGTCGCAGCCTCATCTCGACACGCTCGTCCCGACTACGTACCGGAGGGAAGCTGCCCCAAATCGGACGCCCCCCCCAATGGACGGCAGCCGAGCGAGGAGTTCCACGTTCAAATTTCATTCGCCGACAGCGAGTCGGACGACAACTCCGACGTCGATTCGACGACCGAAATCACGTGTCGATGGGCCGACCTCGAAGACCATTTGAATCAACTGACCGAAATGGCCTGCGAGCATCTCGGGTCGCCGGTGGTCATGAATTACTGGCGGGACGTGATCGGCGAATACGACACACTCGAGAACGGGCTCGACATCGATCTCTACGGAACCATCGAGGCTCGCAACCGCGAAACCATTCTCGAAGACGAGACGCTCCGCCGCATCGAGACGGTGTGTCACCAGTGGCTGGAGCGCTGCGAGCGAAGCCTTCCGGCCGAGGCCGAATTGCTGGAGAGCCCTCCCGATCCGCCCTGGCGGGCGTGACCCACATGATTCCTGTACGTTGCACGGTGAGTCGACGCCAACCCTGTTTTATTCGAGCTCGTCGGAGAAGAGACGATGAAAACCGTTTGTCTAGAACCCATCAGCAAACAACCCGAAGTCAATACC
>JAQCND010000203.1 GCA_028274765.1 Bradymonadaceae bacterium | reverse complement strand
GGAGCTCCAAACGCCTCATCTTCTCTGGGGGTCATTTCGAGGTCGGAATCCCCTGCTGGAGCTGGTTGCGCACGATAACTTTGCGGTTGGACCAGTCGAGTCGTCCGACGTACCAGAAGGTGCGAGTCTTCTGGAGGAACCTGTCCGCGAAACGCCTGTTGAGTGTCTGATCGAAGTAGACGGCGACGGTCGCGTAGCTCGGGCCCAGTCCTCGATCGGTGTAGTAATTCACGCCGATCTTGTAGCGCTTGGAGGCGCTGGGATTGTCGTGGCTGATCGCCTCCGGACCTCGTCCGTTGGTATCGTCGATCTCGAGCGAGGGATCGTCGCTCGCATCGCCGGTACGTCCCCAGTCGGCGGTCTCATTGCTCCAGAAGATGTCGTTGGTCGTGTCGTTCCAGTTCGATTGTGAGTCAGATGTCGGACGGACGTAGTGGAGATCGAGGTCGGTGCCCTTGTCGTCGGCGGGATTGGTATCGCCGGGGGTCGTCCAGGTGAGCTGGAGATAGACGTCGCTCTCGGGGACCGCGTCGACGGTGACGACGGCTCGCTGGCCGCAGTTCGAGTTGCCATCGTCGTCGTAGGCGACCAGTTCGAATTGATAGGTACCCACCATGTCGAGCTGTATCTCGGGATCGGGCTCGGTGCGATTCGGTTTGAGACGCGCGATCGAATCGGCCGGCCGTTTGAGGATGCTCCACTCGTAGCGAGCAATGGTTCCATCGGGGTCGCGAGTGCCCTGGGCACGAAGTTTGACATTCGTGAGCGGCGGAACTTGAATATCGGTCCCCCATGACTGGTTGGGGCCTCTGGCCTCGGCTTGGGCCCGGGGACACGGATTGTCGGTGCCGCGACCGGCGAGCTCGAAGGTCGCCCGTCGTCGAGACGGATCGTTGGTCTCGATGAGGAGCTCGCCGGCGTAACGACTGGCTCCAGGGGGCTGGAAGACGAGCGTGAAGGCCCGGCTTTTGCGATCCCGAATGGTCAACGTCTGACCCTGTTCGAGCGATCCCGTCAACGAACCTTCGACCAGCTCGAAGGCCCCGCCGCCATCGCTGGTGAGTTCGATATTCTCGATCTTCAGCGGGGTATCTCCCGCCGTATGGCAAGACCCGAACGACAGGGATTGTCGAGCTTCTTGCCCCACGGTCGTCTGTCCGAAGTCGAGGCGCTCCCGGGGCGTGGTCTCGAGACAGGGAGTTTCGGCATTGGCGATGAGATCGATCTCGAGCGTCTCGGAGCTGGCCCCGTCGCTAGCGTCGCTCCAGTCGAACTGGAGCGTCGAGCGGACGGGATCGGTCGTGGTGGGTTCGAACCACACGCGAATCTGGAGGGACTCACTGGGCTCGAGGGTCTCATCAATCCCCGGAGCAGGCCACGGGCCATCTCCCGACGGCTGGCGATCGTCGGAGTGGCGATTGCCACATTTGTCTCCTCCATTCTTCGAATCCTCCGAATCGCCGGCCGGCGGATACGTTATCCAGAAGGGATCACCTTTGCCCTGAAATTGAGCGCCCCGGAGCTCGACGTCCGAGCGACCGACATTGCGGATCGTCACGAGGCGCGTGGCCCGGTCGCAGGCGCTGTCTGGAAGGGGCTGGATGGACCCGAACCGCACCACGTCCTGAGCCACGAGCCGACCCGCCTCGGGCTTCGGATCGGGCTCGACGTCGGTGCGGTCGCCCGCGTCGTCGGTGCCCCCATCTACCTCATCGTTCAATCCCGTATCCGACGGGGGCTCCGAGACATCGTCGGGTGAGCCCGCGTCGGGGAGGCGACAGTCTCCGCCCGCACAGACGTCGGGCGTGGCACACGCCGCACTCGGCGCTCCACTCTGAGTGCCCGTACCTCGACAGGTCGAGGTATCCGGGGCCTGTTGTTCTCCCCGGGGAGTACCACGGGAGTCGTCATTGTCGTCGGAATCTCGAGGGCCACATCCGACCCCCAGCGCCACGAGACACGACAGCACCGACACGTAGATGGAGAGACGGTTTCGAGACGAGAGAATACGCATGGTCATGAGTGGAGTACAGAGTATCTGACATCTGGCATTCTGAACATAATGAAGTCGTATCTCCACTCCAAACGTTCGATTGGAGGGACTTTCAAAGGCGCCTGTCGCTCGCGTGCCGACGAGGAGAGGGTCGCGCCGAGAGAGTGAGACTCGCATGCCGATCGGCTCGAGTCGCCCCGTCGTCGTCGGGGATGTCTTCCATGCAGGGCGATCGCATAAGGCATTCTCCACTGCGAGCGTGAGCCGGCTGGAAGCCCACTTCCGGAGGAAGTACAGGGGCGCTCCGAAGCCGGGCCTTCCGGATCGACTCGATATCGGTTCGGAGCGCCAGCATCCCTGCGTGAGCCGGCTGGAGACCCACTTCCGGAGGACGTACAGGGGCGCTCCGGAGCCAGGCCTTCCGGATCGA
>JAQCND010000202.1 GCA_028274765.1 Bradymonadaceae bacterium | reverse complement strand
GAGTTCGTCGACGAGGTCGCCGGGAGAACGATGCACCGGCACCGCGGATGGAACGGCGGGCCGTCGCGACGCGCCTGGTCCAGCAGGAGCGTCTCGCCCTCCCACGGCTCGCAGATGTCGCAGACGTGCTGGTCCCCGGCCGTCGAGACTTCCGCCTTCACCTGGACCTCGACGTCCGGGCCCATCGCCCGCTCGTACGTGGTGATGGTCGCCTCGTTGTGCGAGTACATTACCTCGGTCCGAGCCAGGGTGGTCGCCCGCGTCCGGCCGATCTTGTCGACGCGGTCAGTCAGCCGGCGGGCCATCTCGTCCGGGTGGACGCCCTCGGTCAGCCCCTCAGCGAGCTCCCGGGAGATCTCTCGGGAGACGTCCCGGGTGATGCCCTGGAGCGCCTCGAAGTTGCGCTCGTAGAGCAGCGAGAGCTTCTCCTGGTGGACGGGGCGCTGGAGCTCCGTCGCAAGGTCCGACTGGAGCGGGTCGGACTCCATCCAGGAGTTCGCGTTCTTCCAGCCGCGCTCGTACGCCGACCGAACGTACGTGTTGCCGTCTCGAGAAAGGACCTCGAGGACTCCTGCTTCCTGCTGGGCTCGCAGCCAGGCCACGAACTCCTCATGCTTCCGAGCCAGCCGATCGAACTCGAAATCTCGGGCGACAAGGTCCTCAGGGTCGAAGTCCGACGCCAGTTGCTCGACGAGGTCTCGGGCGGTATCGTAGTCCTGGTCGGCAAGTAGATCGACGAACCGCTCGTGGACGCTAACCGGGACATCGTCGCTGGCGAAGATGTCCGACAGCAAGATGCCCTCGCCATCGTCGTCCTCCTGCAGATCGAGGACGTCGCGGTCAGCAACGCCTCGGCGAATTTCCGCCCGGATGTTTGCGAAGCGTCCTCGGAGCTTCTGGGCGTACTTCCGTTGGATCGTCGTGGTCTTCGATGGATCGTTCGCGTGGGCATCTCTGCTCCCGGCCTTCGTCGGATGGGCGTGCTCGCCTTGCAGTTGTTCAGCGCCAACGACCATGGACGCATCCGTGGAGCTCATACAATGATCACCCCCAGGAGGACCGCGGCCATCCAGGCGAGGAAGTACCACGGCTCATGCCGAATCGTCCGAACGGCGATCGAAACCCTCGATCCGTCGGAACCATACATTGGGTCGTCTTCCGAGAGCGACGTCCCGACTGGCCGGCCGAGGATGGCGTATCCTGCGAGGATGAAGATCAAGAGGACAGTCAGTTCCGACTTCCCCGAGATCCAGGCAAGGCCAGAGACGAAGCCCGATGTCGCGCCGATTGTCGACGCATGGATCTCGTTGATCGTAATCGGGTGGTCGATCATCGGGATTGTAACAAATGTAGAGTCGTTCGCTCGGATCCGCTTCGCCGGCTCGGCCGGCTGGGCCCCCTCATCGTCGGTCATGACTCGAACTCCTCCCTCTCGTCGTCGGCATCCATATCGTTCAGCTCATCGCGGGCATCATCCTCAGAACTCTCGGCGGCCGGTGGCGGTGGCGTGTTCTCGGGGGTGTCCTGCTCGTCAGGCATCTTGAGCGGGTCGGCCTCCCACTCGTACTCTTCCTGCTTCGCTTCGAGGTCGAAGCCGGTGAACTCGGCGAACGCCTGTGCCGGGAGATCCTGCTCGGCGCCGCTGTCTTTGTACGCCTTCCAGGCGCTCGCGAACGCCTGCAGGTTCTCCGCCGGGAAGCTCTCGCGCCGCAGCGGGTTCTCGTCCTCCTGCGGCTCGATCGAGAAGGAGACCTCACCCTCGTAGCGGTCGCCGTTCGCAAGTTCGTTGGCCTTCTCCTCTATGATAGGCTCAAACTTCCGCTCGAGATACCGGCGCTCGGAGTCGACGGCCTCCTGGTCGCGCTCGCGCTGCGGGCCGACGACGAATTGGTTCAGGTCGTCAGCGTAGGCGATCTGGTACTTCCCGACCGGCATCACCGAGAAGATCTGCTCGACGTCGTCCCGGATCGCGCCCTCGAGATCAGGCACCGAGCCCTCCTCGACCTGGACCTCGACCGTGTTCGGGACGAAGTCGACGCGGCCGGCGAACGAGTTCTTCTCACCGCCTCGCACCTCGTTGTCATCGGGGCCGTACTCGCTGGAGACGTCGCCCTCCTTGTGGGCCTCAGCGTAGGCCTCTGCCTCCTCCTGCGACCAGCTGTCCGAAGAGTAGATCCGATGGGGGTAGCCCGTCTGCCGGATCGCGAAGTCGCGGTCCTCAAGTTTCTGCTTGAGGGCGTCGATTCGATCGGAGATCGCGTCGAACAGCGACGTTCCCCAGACCTCGCCGTCGTCGGCGTCGTAGGTCAGCTTGATGATGTCGTCGGTCGCGAAGTGGATCGGATCCTTGTCGTCGTGCCCGGGGACATCCTCGTGGTACTGGGTATACGCGGCCGCCTTTCCGGACGGTGCTCGTGGATGATTGGCGTCAGCATGGTCGTCCGGCTGGATGACGATCGGTTGACGCTCGCGGGTGTGGATCTTGAACGTCGACGGCTCGAGCGACATCAGCGCGATCGTCGTGTCCGGATCCTGCTCAGTACCGACCTTCTCGATCAGGACCGTCCCTTTCCCGCGGCGCTTCGAGGAGAGCGAGCCGAGGAGCTTCCGGAGATCGTGGCCGAGTTCGCCGGCGTGGATCACGCAGTTCGACGCCCAGAAGTCGAGCGCCTCCTCCATGTCACGGTCGCGCTCACCGTTCGCGTCCTCGACGCGGATCTTGTAGCCCGGCTCGATCACCGCCTCGTCGAAGAGGTGGAGCGGGGCCCGGGTGAGCGCGAAGTCGTTGTAGTATTGCTGCCAGTTCTCCGCGATCGTCGCCGGGGGGTTCCGACTCTCAGCCTGAACGGCGTCCGTGCTCGGAGTTGGCGTTGAATAGCCGAGGACCCAGGAGACAAACCCCTCTCCGTCTTCGCGTTCAGTGGTTTTCACCTGGCGGTGCTCGCCTCGAGGCGCCGGCTCTGCACCTGGCGAAAGCTGTTCGAGGTGCTCTCGGAGTGTTGTTCGCAGTCCCATAGTGGTTCAGTTCGTGATCAGGAACGCCTCGCCCGCGGAGTCGTCAGGAGCGCAGCCCTCTGCCGCCCAGGCCGCCATCATCATCGCATCGAGGCGATCTGGAGAGCGGCCGAGCCGCTCCTTGATGTCGTCCTTCGGGGAGGCCTTCAGGAGGTCGCCCGACCGGCGCCGGCGCTCCTCAAGTTCGACAGTCCGGGCAGCCGCGTACAGCTCTTCGCGGAGGTCGGCGACATCATCGGTATTGCCCGCGATCGAAATCTCTGGGAGGTACTGGCCGAGGACAACGAGGCCCTCGGTCCACTTGTCGTAATACTCGTCGGCCCCATCGTCGCCACCGATCTGGTCCCCCGCTGGCGCCGTGCCGGACTTGAACCGAGCGACCGTCTTCGAGCCGTAGGCTTCCACCAAGTCGTCGGCCAGCCCAGAGCCCTCACCGACGGCGTCGACCGCCATCGGCGGGACGTACTCGAGGTCGTCGACGATGTCCCGGACACGACTGTAGTTCTCGTTGTGGTCGGTGTCCTTCCAAGAGTGGAGGACCGCGACGTTCTCGTAGAGGACGCTGACCACGGTGCTGTCTCCACCCTTCCGGGCGACGTCGACCGCGACGCCGAGGAGCCCACCGGGCTCACTTCGGGCGTGGACCTCGTTCTCCTCGAGACAGGCTCGCACCTCGTCGACGTAGAACGGTCGGTAGGACTCGGCGCCGTCCGGCGGGATAATTCCCGCCCGGCGCCGGTACCACTCTTCATTGAGGTCATCCCGGAAGTCGGGGTTCGGCCGAAGGTCGGGGTTCTGCTCGAAGGTCGGCTCGCCGTCCTCATTGAGCCGCGGCGCCGACATTCGTCGGGCATCGTCGAAGCCAGACCGCAGCATCTCGATCAACTCGTCGCGGCCAAAGTCCCCAGCCTCGATCCGATCAAGGAGGATCCCGACGCCGGGATAGTCGCCATCCCAGTGTTCAGAGGCCCGGGGCCACGGCTCGCTGTTCCAGTCCTCCCAGTCCTCGGCAATCTTCGGGAGATCAACCAGACCAGGTATGGGCTCTGCGTCGAGTTCACCGGCATCGACGAGGACGTTGTGGCTCTCAAAGCTGGAGAACTGGATAACGTACCACTTCGAACTCTGGCGCTTCTCGTATACGATGTTGTCCTCGCCCCGCGGCGGGTTACAGATTGCAACCATCCGGTCGTTCGCGTCGGTGATGTTCGACTCGGCCGATTTGAAGTGGTTCTCCTCGATCGAGGGCTTGTCCGCCTCCTCGATCACCATCAGCATCTCGCCCGCGTGCCGGCCCTCGAGATCGTCAGGGTATTTCGGCGATACCGCCTTCCAATACC
>JAQCND010000199.1 GCA_028274765.1 Bradymonadaceae bacterium | reverse complement strand
TTTGTGTCCGCACATGTGACGTGTTGTGCTCGCGGCTCCACACCGCGCGACATGTCGTCACGACGCGGGATGCTTTTGGGTGGCCCCTCGCCGGCGAGGTCTCCGGGGCTCCACTCGAGGAGTTCGTTCGGGGAACCCCGCCGCGGGTCCATGTTCATGTCGAATGCCATGGATGAGAGCACACCACGAGTGCATTGGGAGAGACGATTCAGGCGCGTATCGAGACCGGTCGATGGGTCGTGTCGACGGTCGGCGATAGCTCCGAGGCCACGTTGGGGGACACGTGTCCTTTCGTCCGCTCCGGCGTCGAGCCGTCGCAGGCGAGATGTCGACGCACTGCCGTAGCCAGCACAGGAGACCGTCGACGCTCCCTCGGAGGGATGGACAGGCTCATCTGACGGGGGACTCCAGGGGCAGCACGTCCTCCCTTCCGACTTCTCCAGCCGACGATACCTCTGGGATGAGGTGATTGTCTCCCAGGGGGATCGGACTTTCTATTCGAGTCATCCGTAGGTTTCGTCTCGGCAGGGGACGTCGAGCTGGCGGGCGAGCCACTGGGCGTCCGTTTCGACGGCCTCCCAGGAGCTGCTCTCGGCGATGGTGTGGGATTCGCCGTGGATGTCGATGGCAAAGGCCTCGAAGTTCGGGTCGATGCCTCCGCCGCCGTATCCGCCGCCGCTGGAGCTCGGCGTGCGGATGATGCCGACCGAGTCGACGACCTCCTTCAATTCGTCGATCCGGACGTCACGTTCGTCCGGGGGCGTGCGTCGGAGCTGGCCGACGTCGATGGCCTTGAGCGCGGCGGTCGAGCCCTCGTCGTCGAAGTTCTCGATGCGCTGGTGCTTCCAGATCATGTACCACACGCCGGCGACCTAAAGGGCCAGAAACGACAGGCCCACGAGTCCGGCGACGGGGTAGACGACGACGGCCTTGTCGACGCCCGTGGCGACCAATCCCCAGAAAGCGACGAGCGAGACGATACACGCCACCCCCGAGACGACGATGGTCGTCCACGCCGGATGATCGTGTGATGACATGCTCGACTCCGGGGTTCGGGATGAATCTCGATGGCTCGGATGCCCTCAACATCCATGGCTCGCATGCGTCTTCGGGGTTGTCCAGTCTATCAGACGCGGGGTCGTCGACGAAACGATTCCACTGTCCGTTTCCCCCTGGACGAGCCAAGGGGCTGGGAATGGATCCAGGATCCGGGCGGGACAAGCCCCGCCCTCAAGATAAGGGGAGCGGATGATGTCGGTACGGGGTTCGATGAACGATACAATCTCACTGTCCGTTTCCCCCTGGACGAGCCCAGGGGCTGGGAATGGATCCAGGACCCGGGCGGAACAATAGTAGTTAAATAAACAGTCGAGTGACGTCAGTTGCCGCTTCGCTCCTCCCCAGTGAGGAGTCGCTCGGCGACCTGCCAGCAGGGATGCTCATTTCACAGAAATAGAAAGGCGCTCCGTACGGTAGGAGGCCATTCTTCACCGGAGACGCCTTCCGGAGCGCCGGCGTCCTCGCCGGCTTGGGATGAGAGACTCCGTCCCTCGAACAAAAATTTAACCCCCATCGTCCCGCCCTTATGGATGGGGAGAGGGGATGTTGGTCCGGGGATTGATGGATGAAACAACTCTACCGTGTTGGATGTCCCCGAACCTCGGTCGAAACATGGTCAGGGTCGACGTCCAGCATGTCCCCCGTGATGGCAACTCAGAGCGGGACGTGTTATCGTACGCGTTCGGGGATGCCCCCTTTTGTGTCTGCTCTGGCATGCCAACGCCTCCTCCGAGAGCTATCTCGGGGGAGGCCCATGACAAGAAGTCGCCGATCGCGTCCCCATAAGTCATGTTCCTGCTCGACGAGTGATGGTCGATTTCCAAACGCCGAGATGGATTCGTATGACGTGTACGTACCGAAGCGGTCTATTCCCCCTCCTGCTCGGGAGCTTGCTCGCCTGTTCGCTGGGATGTGGAGGTTTTGAAGACAGTGAATCGAACGCCTCGCCCGACGTCGGTCCGCCCGACGCCGGTCCGCCCGACGCTCGGGCGAATACCGGTCGACTCGCCGTCGCCAGCTCCGAGCCCGGTTCGGGGTCCGAAGCGGCGATGGATCTGGCGCCCGGCGACTCGAAGGCCTCGACGTCGTCGGAGTCACGCGAGGCCATGCTGGCGATTCTCAAGGGGGGACTGGATGGCAACGATCAGTCGGTCGAGCTGGTGCGTACGGTCGACGCGGAGTTGTATCGCGACCGGGACGAGACCCCCGGCTCCGACCAGTGGGTGACGCGGGCCAAAGTTGTCGACGAATCCGGCGAGGTGCTCTGGAACGATCGCATCTATTCGATGTTCCAGTTGCTCTCGTTTCTGCAGACGGCCTTCAGCGATATTTACGAAGTCGAACTCTCCGCCCAGCAGATCGTCGGATTCGCCCAAACGACCTTTCCCGAGCTTCTGGAGTTCGGCGTCCACATTCCGGTCGGCATCGAGGGGGGGCACGAGTACGTCCTCGAGCTGGAAAACGACGAGGGCGACTTTCAGGAGCTGGCGCGCCTCGAGATCGACGAGCTCGTCGACCAAGCCGAGCCGCCCCAGTTCGACGGCGAGGTCGAGACGCTCCACGAGACGGGCGCTCCGTCGAAGCGGCTCGATGTCGCCATCCTCAGCGATGGATACACCGCCTCGGAACGCGAGGAGTTCGAGAGCGACGCTCGGGCCGTCGTGGATCGATTCGAGGAGACGACGCCCTTCCCCAAGCATCTCGATCGTTTCAACGTGCGGACGGTCTGGACGCCGAGCGCGGAATCGGGAGCCAGTTACGACTGTACGGAGGCCGATCGCGCTCTCGGCATCACACTGTGCGAGCGATTTCGAGACACCGTCTACGAGTTCACCTTCATCGTCGATGCGCTGGTCGATGAATACGGTCTGGCGACGCCGTCGTCGGCGAGTCGGCTGGGACTGCCCCTCCAGGTGGGGAAGATGCACGAGATCGCGGCACTCGCCCAGTACGACGAGATCATCTTGCTGTCGAACTCGGCGCGGCGGTCAGGATTCGCCGGAATGTATACGAGTGTCCTGACGACCTTCGACGACGGGGAGCGCTTCCCGGATGTGGCCGTGCACGAATTCGGACACAGCTTCGGCCTCCTCGGCGACGAGTACTTCATCTCGACCGACCCCTGTCTGTACAACCCCGATCTGGCGCTGCCGCCGAACGTCAGCGAGACCTCGACTTACGACGATCTCAAGTGGAACGAGTGGATCGACGAGAGCACGCCCCTTCCGACGCCCGATGCCCAGGCTGACGACCACGACGTCGGGGCTTACAAGAAGGCTTACAATTGCGAGGATCTGTACCGCCCGAGTCACACCTGCAAGATGCGCGATTCTCAGCGCGAATTCTGCCCGATTTGCAACCAGCAGCTCGTCCGTCGCGTCTACGATTATGTCGACTGGCTCGAGGCCGGCTATCCCAAAGTCGAGCGAGTCAACGGGGGCACGCTCCGGTTCGTCGCCGACTTTCGGGAGGAGAACTCCCAAGTCGGCGTGCGCTGGCGACTCGGCGACGAGAGCATCGGGGGCGGGAAGGAATTGCGCCTGGAGGCCGGCGAGGTGGGAACCGAGTGGACGACGATCGAGGCCAAGATGGTGATCGACTCGCCCCACGTCCGGGAGATCGGGCCCGACCTCGAGAAGACCTTCACCTGGTGGGTTCGGTCGGAATCCGGGTGAGATTTGCCCCTCGGCGGTGTCCGGCCCCACGAGATGACGAGACGTACCTCTGATTTCAATCCAAATGGTGACGGAGTATGACCTGGACGCCCTACGAAGCTGACGCTTATCTGGACGTCGACGAAATCGAGACGTTTTGCCGCGAACTCGCCGAGACCCATCCCGAGTGGGTGGAGCTGGAGACGGTGGGGGAGACGCGTCACGATCGTCCGATTCTGTTGCTGACGCTCAGCGCCGCCGATCGCGGGCCGGAGGGCTCCGAGCGGGGGCGACGTCCCGCCCTCTGGCTCGACGCCGGGACCCATGCGAGCGAATGGACGGGCATCAGCGCCGTCCTGTATATCGTCTCCGACTGGATCGAACGCCTCGAGGGTGGCGATGCGGCGCTCCGAGAGTGGTTTCGGCGCCATGAAGTGCTAGTCATGCCGTGTATCTGTCCCGACGGCGTGCAGGCGATGCGCGACGGAGCGCCCTTCGTGCGTTCAACGCTCCGCCCCCACAACGATGGCACCGTGCGGAGCGGCTTCGACCCGTGTGACGTCGACGGCGACGGTCGCGTCCGGATGATGCGCTGGAAAGACCCGTCCGGGGCCTTCGTCGAGGACCCCGACTGGGAGCCCTTCATGCGGCCCCGGTCGATCGACGACGATCCGGAGGACGCTTACGTCCTCTGCAGCGAGGGGGAGTTCATCAACTGGAACGGCGTCGAGTGGACGCGCGCCTCCAAGGAGTTCGGGCTCGACCTCAACCGCAACTTCCCGGCAAACTGGAACCCCTTCGAGATGTTCGGGATGGACGGCGGCGACTATCCGCTCAGCGAGCCCGAGTCGCGCGCCGTCGTCGACACCTTCACCGACCATCCGTCCATCGGCTGTGCCCTCACGATGCACACCTACACGGGGGCCATTTTGACTCAGCCGTACCGGCCGGACTCGGTGCTGGGCGACCGCGACATCGATGTCATGGAGCTTCTGGCCGACGAGATGGCCGAGGATACGGACTACCAGGTCCTGCAGGTCTACCCCGAATTCATGTACGACGAGGACAATCCGGTGGTGGGCGTCTGGGCGGATACGATGACGACCGTCTTCGGCGTGCCGGGCTACACGGTGGAGTTCTGGGACCCGCTGGACTACGCCGGGCTCGAGGTCGAGGATCCGATGGACTTCATCATGGATCCGGA
>JAQCND010000191.1 GCA_028274765.1 Bradymonadaceae bacterium | reverse complement strand
GGTCAAAAAGACCAGCACGCTGTAGGTGCCGACCGCCAGTTCTCCCTCCAGCGTCAGTTGTCCGCCCCAGACGAGCGTCGCCACGAATCCGAGCACGATGACCATGCGGATCAGGGGCGAAAAGGCCGAGCTCAGCCGGATCGCCCGGCGGTTGGCATGGCGATAGGCCTCGCTCTCCTCCTCGATTCGGTCGCGCTCGTAAGATTCGGTCGTGAAACTCTTGATGGTCTCGATGCCGCCGAGATTGTTCGACAGGCGATTGTTCAACCGACCGACGCGCTCGCGAACCTCTTGGTAGCGCGGTTCGAGGAGATGCTGGTACTTGAACGACCCGTAGATGATGAACGGAATCGGCAACATCGCCATCCAGGCGACGCCCGGGGCCAGCGCAAAGAAGGCCACCGAGATCGCCAGCGCCGTCGTCGCCACCTGCAGCAGGTCGTTGGCGCCGGTGTCGAGGAAGCGCTCGAGCTGGTTGATGTCGTCGTTGAGGATCGACATCAGGCTTCCGGTCGACTCCTCGTGGAAGTAGCTCAACTCTCGCCGCTGAATGTGGTCGTAGGTGTCGAGACGGAGCTCGTGCTGGACCGTCTGGGCGAGGTTGCGCCAGTACCAGCCCTGGGCGTACTGAAAGATCGACTCCAGCGCCCACAACAGCAAGGTCACGACGGCGAGTGCCACGAGCTGATCCCATACCTCGGTGATGCCAAAGCTGGCGATCAGCGACTGCTCGCGTTCGACGACGATGTCGACGGCCGCCCCGATGAGGATGGGGGGCGCCAGATCGAAGATTTTGTTGAGGACCGAACAGCTCGAGGCGAGCCATATGCGGGAGCGATGATCGGCGGCGTAGGCGAGGAGCCGGGCGAGCGGATGATCGGCGTTTGTGTCGGCCATGAGGTCGGACGGAGCCAGGGGACAAGAGTGGCGATCCGGCGTCGATATAACGGGTGGAGTTCGGCTAACTCAAATGCTTGTTCGAGGACGAATGCGGGCGGAGCTTTCAACACGAGAGACTCGACGGACGAGCGTTGAAACAACTCGTGCCGTTGTCGACTTGCGCCGTATGTGTATACGACCTCCTCCGATGCGTCTCTCCTCTCACCGATGGCGAGGTTTTATGTCCTTCGACATCACTCAGGCATTTCGACGTTTCCTCGAATGGGCCAGCGAACAGCGTCCCGAACTGATGTTCAACCTCTATCCGCCCTACTGGTGGACCGGGATCGAAGTCGTCGATATCTCGGACGACTTCCGGCGAATCGAGGTGCGCATGGACCTGACGTGGTACAATCGCAATTACATGGGCACCCAGTTTGGCGGATCGCTCTATGCGATGTGCGATCCCTTCTATATGATGATGGTCATCCGCAATATGGACGAGGACGCATACATCGTCTGGGACAAATCGGCCGACATCCGGTTTCGCAACCCGGGACGGGGAACGGTCTCGGCGACCTTCGAGATCGACGAGTCGGATCTCGAGCGGATCCGGAGGAGGGTCGACGAGGAGGGCGTCGTCGAGCCGGAGTTCGACGTCGAGATCGTCGACGACTCGGGGACGGTCATTGCGGAGGTCACCAAACGCCTCCACGTGCGGCGGGCGACGTGATGCCAGCGGAGACGTCCATGCTTTGGAGAGATGTGACGCTCGCGGCCGTTCCAAGCCGGCTGGGAGCCGGCGCTCCATCGGGCGTCTCGCCCGACATACCTTCGCGACCCTCTTGGAGCGCCAGCAACTTGCTGGCAAGTCGACGAACGACCCCTCGGACCAGGGGGGGAGAGTCGACCGAGAGGAAGGAGACGTTCAAATGCGATTGTCCTCATGCGGCAGGCGATAGCTATTGGCAATCGAGGCGAGACATGGCCTACTCCTTCCATTGATGGCACGCTCGGATTCGCATGAGAAGGTGTCCTCGAGAGGCTTCACATGGAGGTGCCCCCATGCCCACGATTCGCAACGCGCTCGAGATCGAGGCGCCCGACGACCAGCTCTTCGCCCTCGCCCAGGATTACGACCTGCGCCTGGAGTGGGATCCGTTTTTGCGGGAGATGACATTCCTCGACGGGGCCACCGAGGCAGACGAGGGCGTGCGGGTCTGGGTGCGGGCCTACAACGGACTGACGATGGAGGTTCGCTACGTCACCGTCGATCCGCCCGAGCGCGTGGCGATGACGATGCTCGATGGGCCGCCGATGTTCAGCACGTTCGCCGGCACGTGGCTCTTCGAGGCGCTCGAACCGGAGCGCACGGAGGTGACCTTCCAGTACCACTACGTTCTCTGGCCTCGGTGGCTATCGCCCGTGGGAGAGCCGGTCGCCAGCCGCATCTTGAAGCGCGACATGCGTAAGCGCCTCGAGGGGCTGAAGGAATCGGCGGA
>JAQCND010000190.1 GCA_028274765.1 Bradymonadaceae bacterium | reverse complement strand
TCGGAGCGCCAGCATCCTTGCTGGCACGTCGACGAGCGACTCCCTTTTGGGAGGAGCGAGGCGATAAGGTGTATGCTCAAACGGGGGACGCGTCTCGTCGTGTCGTCTATACTTTTAATACGACTGCCCTGCCCTCCTCCGCCGGTGGTCTGAGCCGATCGTCTGGTGGCCCTGGCTCGTCGTGGGGCATCGGGGCTCGATCAATAGCGAAGCTCCGTCTCGATGCCCCGATGCGGCCAGTCGTGAGATGGACAATCGACCGTGGTTCTCGATATGGAACGAAGACGGATTGTCATTCCGGAATCAATCCGCATCATACTTGTTCCTTAGAATGCCGACGACGGAGTTACTCTCTCCGGACCATCACCTCCCAGTCACATGACCGACGACGCTGCTGCCAACCTATCGAAGTACGAACTCGAAGATCGACTGATCGAGAGTCTGAAGGCTCGCGACGGCGTCGCCACGGTGGGAGATGTCGTCTCCGACACTGGTCTACCTTACGACCAGGTCGAGGAGGGGCTCGATCGCATGCTCCAACAATACAAGAGCCACCTCGACGTCGACGACGCCGGCAATCTCCGATATCGCTTCGATCCGTCGTTTCCCGAGCGGGGCGAACAGCCGGGACGATGGTGGCACAAAACCAAACAGGTCGCCTGGAAGGCCTTCGTCTGGTTTTTCAAGATCTGGACGATGGTCATGCTCGTCGGCTACACGATCACGTTCGTTCTGATTTTGATCGCGCTGAGCGTGGCGGCGCTGACAGCCGGTGAAGACGAGGGGGGAGGCGACTTGATCGTCTTGCCGTTCTATCTGCTGGCTCGGATGCTAGAGACGCTCTTCTGGATCGACCTCTTTAGCCACGGCGGACTCGGACGGCGCGCTCAGCGCATGCGTCGCAAGCGTCACGTCGACAAGCCGAGCGAGCCTTTCTATCAGAGGATCTTCAACTATCTGTTCGGCCCCGAAGCCGAATCCTCGTCCGATCCGTTGGCTCGTCAAAAGTCGTTCGCCTCGTTTGTGCGTCATCGCGACGGGCGAGTGACGGCGGCCGAATGGGCGTCTCGCTCGGGACAGCCGCTCGAAGAAGCCGAAAACGCCCTGACGGCCGGGGTGATGCGATTCGACGGCGACGTCGACATCACCGACGAAGGCGCGCTCGTCTACCGATTCGATCGTCTCCAGGTGACGGCCGACGACTCCGAGGAGACCGGCCAGGATCCGCCGCCGATCTGGCAGCGCGAACTCTCGCTCCCGCCACTGACAGGCAACCAAAGCTCCACCAATTACTGGATCTCGGGACTGAACGCATTCAACCTCGTCATGTCGAGTATCGTCGTCTTCGGTCTGCCGGGGCTCGAATTCGCCATTCAAGTCGGACTCGGCTACGTGCCCTTTCTGTTCAGCTCTCTCTTCTTTGCCATCCCGCTGCTCCGCAAAGTGCAACGCTCGTGGCGCCAAACGGAAGTCGAGCGCGAGAATCGACGTCGCAAGGCGCTCGGCACCGTCTTCCAGTCGTCTCAATACGGTTCGACGGAGACGCTCCACGAACACGAGTTGCCCGAAGAATTCGCCGACGAGCTCGTTGTCGACTACGAGGGCGACATGGAGGTCACCGACGAGGGCAAGGTCGAGTACGCCTTCCCGGAGATCACGCGTCAGTTCGACGCCGCTCGTCAAGCACGGCAGCGAACGGGCGATGAGGCGGTCGTCTTCGGGGAGACGATCTTTTCGTCCGACGAAGAAGAGAAGAGTCTCTCGGAGTCCGAGATGGACGACTTCGACGAGCGGCTCGAACGCGAGCTCGGCGAGGAGGTAACCCTTGGCGATCTCGAGGAATCGGTGGCAGCCGAATCGACGTCGGCGAGCGACTACGTGCAGGTGAAATAGTCGACTCGCCCCTCGCGTCGAGACGAGCGCGGAGGGAGTATGTCGACGCTTGAACTCGAGCTGATGTCGACTCGTCGGAATCGGGGATGCCACCCGGAGCGGCCCCCTCCATCATCGAACATTCCGCTCGCCGTCGATACGTCCGAGGTTCGCGCGAGCACCAGTGAGTGCAGTCAAGGCGATGCTGTGATCGTCGCATCAACCGCGACCGCAGCCTCGTTGGAGTGTGTTGACACGAGCTCTTGACGAGGGGAGCCGTATCGAGAGGCGACAGCCCCTCACGTACGTCAGGGAAGCCCGATGGAAGCCGAGCTTCCCTGCTATCTTCGTATCTATCGAGGAGGCCGTCGAGGGCCCTTGTCACGTCAGACCGACGGCATTCAGCCGATCGGAATGTAGGTGGTGCCGTAGACGACGGCGATCGTCACGACCGTCAGTCCGAGGGTGGCGCCCCATCGCTTGTTTTCGAGGCACTGCAGAGTGGGAACACTCAGGAGCGTAGCCGCCGTGATGGCAATGGCTGTGACGTATGCGCCCCCGAACGCCATGAGACCGGCGAAGGGAAGGACGCTGCCCACGTAATGAAACCATTTCTTCTCGGCCATGAAGACGGTCGCCGGGATGCTCAAGAGCGTGGCCGTCAAGATAGCCATTGTTGCGAAGTAGAGTCCCTTGGCGAACATGACGAGCGCCAAGAACCCGAGGCAGGTGGCGTAGGTGACGAAATACACCCATCCCGCCTGATGGAGCGCTTCGTGATCGTCGTGACTGTCGGCTTGCTGTGCTGCACTCATGGTGATTACGGGTGTCGGAAGTCGTGTGAGCCCCGCGACGTGTGCGCTACATTATCGAAGCGAGCGATAGATGCAAGGAGGTGACATCTTGGTATCTGGCCCCTTCCCCATTTGAGCGATCCGATGCTTCGTCTCGATTATTCCCATCGACCCGGTTCGCCCGCTCGGGCATCTCCGCCGTTGCCGGGTACGGGCGACGTTGCAGCTTCGGACTCGAGCGAACCGTCTCCCAGTTGCACATCAAAATGAGCCTCGTTATGGTCGTCGCCGTCGGGGTCCTTATCTTGTGACTTAATCTGCAACTTCCCCCGGAATGGTTCGTTCGAGTGATCGTCGTCATCGAGGTCGAAAAAGGAGCTATTCGTGAGAGTCGGTGTACCCAAAGAGATTAAAAACCACGAATATCGCGTCGGCATGATTCCAGGGGGGGTCCGCGAGTATACCGAGCGCGGCCACGAGGTGTTCGTCGAGTCCGGAGCGGGCGAGGGGAGCGCCATTCCCGATTCCGCCTACGAGGAGGCGGGCGCGACGATTCTCGAGACGGCGGACGAGGTCTGGGAAGCAGGGGATATGATCGTCAAGGTCAAAGAACCCATTCCCGACGAGTACGATCGGATGCGAG
>JAQCND010000089.1 GCA_028274765.1 Bradymonadaceae bacterium | reverse complement strand
GACGTCGAAAAAAGTTACCGGCAGACACTCGAGGACGAGAAAACCGAGCTCGACAGTGAATCCGGGCAAGATAGCGATCGCGCCCATCTGGGCCTGACTCTCTCCAACGATCTACTCAGCACGGTCATCAACCGTGCCCTCAATCCCGTCATCAAGGGCGCATTGAATTTGACCTCGAATCTGCCCGGTGGATTCGGAATCGAGCCCAGCGGTCAGGTTGCCAACATCGAGATTGAGGCCAACAACCAGTGCGACCACTGTTTCAAAGTCACCATCGGGCTCGGCGGATCTCTCGCGCTCAACGGCCCCGCCGGGACGACCAACGTGCCGCTGGATGGACAACTCCGGATGATTGCACCGCTGGATCTCAAGCCGGGCGAGGAGAAGAGCGCGGCGCTCGAGCTCGACATGAACGAGGAGAAGAAGATTCTGAAGTCGAGGCTGGATGCCCAGCTCGATCAGCTTCCGCGATGGGCCAGCTCCGTCCGCCAGCCGATCCAGAACCAGCTCAACACGTGGGCCGACAAGCTCGTGTCGAACGTCACCTCCGAGTCGGTCACGCTCGTCGAATTCGATGGTCCGAGCTTCGGGATCCCCGATTTTGAAATCTTCCCCGTCCAACTGAAGACCGAGGCCGCGAGCAACTCGGTGTTCGCCGGCTTCGCGACCAACGTTGCGGCGCTCAACCAGTCCGACATCTCGGCGATTACCCCCGTCACAGAGCTGAACGCCGATCAGAACATGGCGCTTTCGTTTCAGCCCGAACTCATCGTCAACGCCCTCTCGCTTTTGATCGGGATCGACGAAGTCTCGAGAACCTACTCGCTCTCGGGTCGGGCCAATCCCGACGGAGGACTCCACGTCACGCTGGATCAGTTTCGCATCGGGGGAGGCGGAGAGCCCTCGAGCGGCTCGGCCGACGCGGGACTCGACGCCTCGACGATGGCCTCCTCGGGGTCGGCCGACGCGAGGATGGGCGGAGGGAGCTCGGGCGGAGGCGTTCCGGTGGCGCTCGGCTTCAAGCTCCATCAGTTCAATCAGGGCGGATTCTGCTTCTCGGCGGGAGCTCGCGCGAGCGGCAACGTGGCCGTCGACAGCGGATCGCTGACGACCGCCCTCGAGAATGTCGAGTTTACCAGCAGCTCGGCCCCGCGCGACGTTGTCAACCTGGCCAACTGGGCCGGAGCGCAGTTCATCGGCGAGAGCGAGGAGCTGGTCAAGACCTCGCTCAACGGCAACAACATCGAAGTCTCGAACTCGGAGCTCGACCTCGGGCCGCTCGACGTCGGACTCCAGCCCAACACGCTCGTGCTTCGTGGCAACTCCGACGTCCGGAAGCCCTCCGAGGGAGACGACAACTGACGGATCCATCATGAACATCGTTGTGATCAGCGACACCCATGGCGGTCACGAGTATCTCGACATCCCGGAGGGCGATCTCCTGATTCACGCCGGTGACGTCACGCCGATGGGATCGCGGGCCGAACTCGAGCGATTCGACCAGTGGCTCGGCGATCTTTCCCATCCTCACAAGATCGTCATCGGGGGCAACCACGACTTCGTGCTCGAGAGCGAAGGCGAGGAGGCCCATTCGATTCTTTCGAACGCGAGGTACCTCAAAGACGACCTCGCCGTCGTCGAAGGCTTCCAGATCTGGGGAAGCCCCTGGACGCCCGATTTCCACGACTGGGCTTTCATGCTCCCACGAGGAGACGACCTCGCCGACAAGTGGGCCCGCATCCCCGCCTCGATCGACATTCTCGTCACTCACGGGCCGCCCCACGGCATCCTCGACGAGACGCATGCGGGCGAACATGTCGGCTGTCGGGAACTCCGGGAGCGCGTCCGCGAGATCGAACCCCGCCTCCACGTCTTCGGGCACATTCACGAGGCTCGAGGCGAACACCACGGGCATGGCACCCACTTCGTCAATGCCAGCCTCCACCAGGGGGCGTCCGCGTTCGTGATGTCGATCGACTGACGGCGAATTGCGCTTGGTCCGATCCGGTGGGCGCGTATAATGAGGGATGACGGATATCACCGTGTCGACGACATCTGTATCACTGACATTTCGAAACTCGAGGTTGGAGACATGAGCGACTTTGAGATGGATATCGACGAGGTTCGCGCGCGACTCGAAGACCTGTCGGACGAGATCTCTCGTCATCTCCGGGTCATCGACTCCGTGGCCGACGAGCCCAACGAGTACAACACCGACAGCGTCGATACGTATCTGAGCGATCTCGACGACGCTCTGCAGGAGGCCGACTTTCTGGAGGCGGCGCGCG